>CAYWMZ010000099.1:0-7293 GCA_964459485.1 uncultured Desulfocapsa sp.
AACCAGGCCGTCGATTTGGCCGAATCCCTGGCAAATGGCGATCTCACGAAACGTCTTGACCTTCAACAAAAAGATGAGCTCGGTCTGCTTGCTCGTGCCCTGAACAGCATGGCAGACAAACTCAACACCATGATTGGAAAGATGAATAGCGAGGTTTTAGGACTTGCCTCAACATCCAATGAACTCAACTCCATCGCTCAATCCATGTCTACTAGCAGTGCTAATGTCTCCGAGCGATCCCGCTCTGTGGCTACTGCTACCGAACAACTCAGTGGCAACATGAATTCAGTCGCCGTAGCCAGTGAAGAAGCCTCCACCAATGTAAATGTTGTGGCCACAGCCTCAGACGAGGTGACGAAATCCATCGAAGAGGTGGATGCCAAGACAAAAGAGGCTAGGAGTATCACCGATGATGCAGTACAGCTTGCCCACAGCTCCTCAGTTAAAATAGACGCTCTTGGAGAAGCAGCGGCCCAGATATCCAAGGTCACCGGTGTGATCACAGAGATCTCTGATCAGACCAACCTCTTGGCCTTAAATGCCACAATTGAGGCCGCCAGAGCAGGAGAAGCAGGAAAGGGCTTTGCGGTTGTCGCCAATGAGATAAAGGAGCTTGCCAAGCAGACAGCGGATGCCACGGGTGAGATCAGAAACTCCATCGAAATGATGCAGGGCTCAACGGATGAAACGGTGGCGGAAATCCGTCAGATTACAGAGGTCATCGGCCAGGTGGATGAGATTGTAGCAGGAATTACGGTCTCCGTTGCCGAACAAGCAGCAACCACCAATGAGATCGCCGAAAATATCAATCAGGCCGCCATGGGTATCGCTGAAGTCAACAAAAACGTGGCCCAAAGCTCGAGTGCTTCCGTGGATATTGCAAACGATGTCACTGACATGTCAAATCTCACTGAAGATCTGTCCAATACCGGCAACACTGTCAAAGAAAGTGCCAGTGACCTCGCAAATATCGCTGACACCCTGAAGGCCATGGTAACCCATTTTAAAATTGATGCTGCCACGGTAGAAATATCCACCAAAGGATCAAATCCTTTACATATGCGGAATCTAATCACCTGGAACAACGGCATAACCACCGGTCTCAGCACCATAGACAGTCAGCACCGACAGCTGGTCAACCTGATCAATGAACTCCATAAAGCCATGAAACTGGGAAGTTCCGTGGCAGAAGCCGGCAGGATACTTGACAAGCTTATCACCTATACCGCCAGCCACTTTTCCACAGAAGAAAACCTCTTTAAGAAATACAACTATCCCGAATATAGCGGGCACAAAAAACAGCATGACAAACTGGTTGCCCAGGTTCTCGATTTTCAAAAAGATTTCAAGAGTGGCAACGCAGTACTCTCAGCAGAGTTGATGGATTTCCTCAAAGAATGGCTCACTGGACATATCCAAAAAACGGATATGAAATATGTGTCATTCCTCAAAGAACATGGGGTGAAGTAATCCGCTTAAGTATCGAATACTAGCTGACCTTGGCAAAGGTATTGTCCTATTGGGGGCTGTTCAGCTTTATGATCAATTCCTGAGCACTCACCAGGCGCACATCCTGCCCCAGACACTCCCGACAATTACTAAGAGCTGCGTAGGTAGCCTTATTAGGATGGCCTATCCCGATTGCCCAGCCATTTTTCTTCGCATTTTCAAACAGTTTTTTTAACTGCTTACACACCTTATCCTGCTTGTGTACATTGTCCAGGAAGATATGCCGTCTGGCCGTTGGTACACCTGCTGCACGGGCAGCGGCCAACCCTTGACTCTTTGCGGTGGTAAAACTATCCACAAAAAAGAGCCCCTGTTCACGGATCAGCAGCATAAGAGAGTCCATGGCCGCCCGATTCTCTGTGTACAGAGAACCCATGTGGTTGTTAATTCCCACTGCATGAGGAACCCCTTCCAGGTTTTTTCGAAACAACCTGGCCTGCTCCTCAGCACTTTGCCCCAGTAGCAGGGCACCAGGGCCCGGATCCCACTTATCACTCTTGGGCTCCATGGGTTGATGCAGGAGGATACAGCGACCGGCCTGAAAGGCCTTTTCTTCAAGCTCTGTAGTGTAGGGTGCAGCAGCCAAGAAGGAGAAGGTCAGGTTCATGGGAAGGGCCAGTAACTCATATCCAATTTTTTTATGATACCCCATATCATCAATGATGATACTCACCATGGGTAAATTATCATCGAGTACCGGGGGAATATCAGAAGGTAACTCCGGGATACTGGAATAGGGTTCTTCAAACGCCATTTCAAAGTCCTTTTCAGGAAGGTCAGCACCGTGGGCCACTGCTGTCCTAAAAAAGATCACATAGCCGGCGGCCCCAATTGAAAACACAAGAAGTCCCAAAAGGAGCAAAAAAGAACAGATCCTGATCCCAAAACGTGTAGACTTAGCCCTGTTTTTTTTCCTGCGAGGGGCAGCCTTTTTCTTTCTTTTAATTTTTTTTCTACTCATGTTTTACACAGCATCACTATTGGCTGTAATAGAAGGCTTCTATTTTTTTCTCTCCAGTACATACCTGGCCAAGGTGTTAAAGATCCTCAGTAGATCATCGCTGTCACCAGCCGCAAATATATCAAGCCCGCTAAGAGCTTTTGTGACAATGGCCTCAGCACGAGCCCGACTCTTTGTAAATCCGTCATATTTTTCTATCAAGGCATGGGCTTCAGCAAGCCCTTGTGAGCGGGCAGATTCATCCTCTAGCAGGAAGCGTAGTCTCTTTCCATCTTCCAAAGATGCACCCTTTAAAGCCAGGATCAGCGGCAGGGTCATCTTCCCTTCATAGAAGTCGTTCCCCACTGCCTTACCAGTTTCACTACTCTCTCCCTGATAATCAAGGAGGTCGTCAATAATCTGAAAAGCGGTCCCAAGACTGATACCATAGTCTGCCAGGGCCTTCTGTTCGCCTGGAGATGCCTCGGCGGCAAGGGCCCCAATTTCGCAGGTGGCACCAATAAGCAGGGCCGTTTTGCCCTTTACTGCCTCAAAATAATCCGTCTCCGACAGGTTATAATTCCGTGCATTACGAAGCTGCAAAAACTCGCCATCAACCATACCATTTGTGGCATGACAAAAGATCTCAAGGGCTACCGCCCCGCCGAGGGAGCCAACCAGAAACATGGATCTGGAATGAAGTAAATCACCTCCGAGGATGGCTGCAACGGTTCCAAATTTATGGTTCACCGATGCCCGCCCCCGGCGCATATCTGCCCGGTCAATAACGTCATCATGATACAAGGTGGCCCCATGAAGATATTCAAAGGCAATGGCCAGTTTATAGATATCGTCCTTTCCCTCCTCCGCCAGCTCAAGTCCGCAGAGCCTGGCTGCCAAAATCACCAAAAGCGGACGAAGCCGTTTACCGCCATTCAAGATGCCATACTCGAGGACACTACGCAGGAGTGGATCGGTAGCAGATGTGACTTGGGACAGGTCTAACTGCATACACTGTTCAATCCTGGCAATCTCAGGTCCAATGGCTACCATCAGCAGTTCCTTGGGATCTTTTCCACCATCAATGGTCATTTTAAAATCCTCTGGCAAGGCTTGTAAAGAAATGTGTAGCGCACAACTACTGCTCCATTGTAAAAAATTCTTCAACTTCTTGAAGTGTTCGCACCACCGGCGAATCCGGCAGGCTGGCCCGAAACATACGCCCGTAGCCTTTAGTGAAAAGACGAATATCCAAAACCCCAATGAGGCCACGATCACTTGAAGCACGCATCAATCTTCCAACGCCCTGGCGAAGGCTAAGGATGGCCCGTGGTACCTGAAACTGAAAGAAAGGCTTGCCGCCTTCTTCTTCTATAGCCTTCATTCTTGCCTGAATCACAGGATCCGTTGGGACTTCAAAGGGCAATTTATCGATGAGCACACAACTTAAAGAGTCACCTGTAACATCCACCCCTTCCCGAAAACTGGCCACGGCCAGAAGCACCGAATCCCTGTTCTCTCGAAACTCGTCAAGTAAGGCATGGCGCGATGCCGTTCCCTGAACCAGTACCGGGTAATCCAATTTTCCGTCTAGGGAGTCAGCGACGTCTTTCATGGCCCGAAGACTCGTGAACAACACCAGAGCCCGGCCCCTGCTGAGCTTGAGTAATTCGTAAATACGCCCACCCAAGAGCTCAGAATAGTTCGCATCTCTGGCCTCTGGGAAGCCCTGTTCCGGTACATATACCAGAGTTCTCCCCCTATAGTCAAAGGGGGATTGCAGAGACAGGGTTTTACAACTCTCGTCAATCCCCAATCGTCTCCGCATATATTTAAAATCACCACCTGTGGTAAGGGTGGCCGAGGTCATTACACAGGCCCCCACCCTGGAATAGAGTGTGTTTTCCAATTCATCTGCAACTCGTACCGGCGTTGCAGAGAGACTTACCGTCCTTTCACGCCGCTCATACCAATTTATTGAGTTGCCCCCTTCTTCCATCCCCCCCCCTGCAATATGCATCAAATTCTGATGGAGCAGCCCGGCCCTCTCTGCAAACAGGTTCCATATCTCGCCATAGGGAGCCAGTTGAAAACAGCGTTCCACCAGCTGATCCAGGCCTTGCAACAAACTCTCCAGAGTCTCCTGCCATTGCGGTAGTTTTTCCACCAAGGGAGTCATTGGAAATCGCCCACTCTTCATCGGGAACAGGCCGGCAAAAACAGTGAGCCGCTGTTTGAGACCACCACAAAACCCCAGGAGAGAATCAATCTCCCGGGCTGAGAGATCTTTTTCGGCCTGCTGCTCCACATCAGCTAATAAGTTCAGGAGTTGATAATGACTGAAATGCTTACCAAAAAAGTTGCTGGCAATATTTTCGAGATGATGGGCCTCGTCAAAGATAACAGACTGGTATCTTGGAAGAATTTCCCCAAACCCTCCCTGCTTCAAGGCCAGATCAGAAAAGAAGAGGTGATGGTTTACGATAAGAAGTTTGGCAGACCCTGCCCGCTTACGCAGACGGTTCACGAAGCAGAGTTGCGACTCCGGACACTCGCCCCCAAGGCACTGTCCGGGCTGAGCAGAGATTTTTGGCCACAAAGGGGAACGGTCGGGAAGCCAGGCCAGTTCTGCCCGATCTCCAACTTCTGTCTCATTTAACCAGTTGTCTATCGCTCCTAGATCCTTATCATCCAAAAGCGAAGTCTGAGGAGTGGAGCGATGCTGGAACCAGCGATAGTGGCAGAGATAGTTTTGCCTCCCCTTGATGCAGAGTGCAGGTATCTCCATGTCGAGGACGCTTTCAAGAAGGGGGATCTCTTTTCTGATGATCTGATCTTGAAGATTGATAGTGGCAGTTGATATTACCACCCTCTGCCCGGACAAGAGGGCAGGAACCAGATAGGCAAGCGTTTTGCCGATCCCAGTTTCCGCCTCAACCAGAAGAATAGAGGCTCGGCCATCATCACGCTCACTCCCCTCTTGCAGCACCTCTGAGACGGCTTCTGCCATCTGCTGCTGTCCAGTGCGAGCCTCAAAGCCTTTCAGGCTCCTTGAAAGCGCACCGTTATCTGCAAAAATCTTTTCCACCTATCCCTCTCAGGTAACCGCCATAGACAATACTGTTTTATTGCCACTTATTTTATCCCATAGTAAGCACGTTGGCAAAAATTCCTTTTCTTTTTCAACCAGACCTGTACAATTGGTTTATGGTAGTATTCTCTGTTTTTGGCCCTACTTATGCACACTCTCACCCTATGGCTTCCATGGTTGACTCGCAACTCACAACGCTTAAGGAAGAAACAAATCCTCTCTCGAGTTATTTAGATCCGGGTGAGTATATAGTAATACTGGATGATTCACCAGAAGTCGTCCTTATATTTAAAAATCTCCTTATAAGTGAAGGCTTTTCAGTTCTTAGTGCCTCAAGTGCATCCGAACTCCACAAAATCCTCGAAAACGAACAGGTAGCCCTTCTTCTTCTCGATATTAGCCTCCCGGATTGTGACGGCACTATACTCCTGCGGGAACTCTCTCCGAGATACCCTGATCTCAGCATCATCATGCTCACCGGAACCACAGACCTCGATGTTGCCCTCACCTGTCTAAGAGAGGGAGCCGATGACTACCTTGCCAAACCAGTGGGGCTGGATGAGTTCACCCTGGCAGTACGCAGAAGTCTTATAAAACGCAAACTCACCATCGAAAACCACCGCTATCATGAGCAGCTAGAGCGAACAACCTTCCGCGCCCAGTTTCTGCACCAGCTGAACTTGAAGATGAACAGTGCATACCTCAGCAGTATTGAGCTTGACACCATCCTCCAATCCATTCTAGTGGGAATCACTGCTGAAGAGGGCCTCAAGTTTAACCGGGCCTTCCTCCTGCTCTTCACCAGCGACCACGCTGAACTCCAGGGAAAGATAGCCATTGGTTCACCCCGCAGATCCGATGCCAGCCGGGTCTGGAACGAGATAAGGGAAAACGACCTTCACCTTACTGATATCCTCAATCAGGTCAACACTTCATCCATGAATAAAGATACGGATGCGGAACTGAATGCGATTATTAAAAAACTGATTATTCCTGCTCAAAAAGGTGACCATGTCCTAATTCAGGCCTGCCGCAACCGCACAAGCATCCATGTGCAGCAAGGCATGCATGGTAATAACCAGGTGTCATCTCACCTTATGGAACAGCTCCGGGAAGAAACTTTTATAGTGACCCCGCTTTTCTCCCCCAACAAATCCCTTGGAGTTATCATAGCAGATAACTTTGTCACCAACCGCCTTATCTCTGAGGAAGACATCAACTCTTTGGAGATTTTTGCTAGCCAGGCAAGCCTGGCCATTGAGCACAGTCATCTCTACAAAGAGATGCAGGATAAAATAAGTGAACTGGAAGAGGTTACTCAGGAACTGGAAAAAAACAAAGACCTGCTTATCGATTCGGAACGCTATTCAGCCCTTGGCCATATGTCGGCCCAGCTGGTTCACGCCATCCGCAATCCCATCACCTCTATTGGGGGAATGGCAAGGCTACTTGCCCGAAAGAGTCCGGATGACAATAGTCGTAAGTTTTTTGATATGATGATTCAGGAGTCCACGAAAATCGAGGCCACCCTCAATGACCTTTTCAGTTTCGTCGGCGAAGATGGTGCTGAAAAGCAGTGCCACGCCCTGTACCCTCTGATTCGCAAGAGTATTATGCTCTTTTACGGGGCCATGAAGAAGCAGTCCGTACTCTATCAGCTCAATCTGCCAGGATCAGACCCGGAGCTCCATATCGATTCCAAACAGATTCGCCAGATGTTACTCCATCTTATCAGAAATGGAGTGGAGGCCAT
>CAYWMZ010000100.1:0-7281 GCA_964459485.1 uncultured Desulfocapsa sp.
ATTCCACAATACCGAACATTCACCTAGCCTAGCCCCTCAGACACCATAGTAACATATTGAAACTACAATTCAAACAACAACCCACCAAGGGTCTCAACTGTCCACAGTGAAGCACAATGTAATATCGCTGGAATGTCCAGGCTATGATATCTACCATACCATAGCCTGGACACTCCTGGGATACGCAACAACCTCAACCTGGCCGCTTCGGGATAACGTGCCTGAATCCCAATTCCATATACTGTCCCCGGAACTCTGCCATATACTGTCCCCGGAGCTGCCTGATGATCTCACTATTTGCCGATAATTTAATGCCCTCTCACAAACCCGCCACCACCTTTAAATCTGCCTTCAAACCATCCAGATCACCCACTAGCTGCCTGAAATTTACCAGGCTGGTCATATAGTCATATCGTGAATTTAAATACTTATTGCTGACCACAAAGAAGTCACGCTGCACGTTGAGAACATCCAGCATGGTCTGAAGGCCTTCCTGATATTTTGCCTCTTTGATGGCAAGAGATTTTTCATTGGCAGCCACCGCTTTTTTAAAGGCTCGGCTGGCCTCCAATAGCCTTTGGAGCTTGTTCCAAGCTGCCTTAGTCCTGCGAGTAACAGTACGGCTGGTGGCTACTATACGCTGTTTTGAGGCCTGATAACGATGCTCTCTAGCCATAAAGTCTGCCACATCACGCCCTCCACTGAGCAGTTCCATCTCAAGCTTTAGGCCATAGTCGGTGCGTTCCCTATCCCAGCCATAGCCACTAATATCATTATCGGGACTGGCCCTATCATACTCCACGAAGAAGCTGAGGGCGGGCAGGAAACGTCCGGCTCCAATCTTCCCATCCAAACGGGCAGCCTCCGACCGGAGACCGCTGAGTCGTGCATCCACATTGTGCTCTTTGGCAAACTGGAGCCAGTGGGCAAAATCATTCTCCGGCAACTCCAAGATACTCTCATGGTCGAGATCCTGAAGTGCCTCAAACAGCGGCTCACCGATAAGCTCCTCCAGGGCTGCCTTGGCTTCCACCAAGTTTGCCTCCTCAAGGGCAGCAACGGCCATGGTACTATCAAAACGAGCCTGAATATCAAAGAGATCTGCCTGATCCCCAAGACCCAGATTATGCCCCTCCGTTGCCAAATCGAGCTGCCGGGTCAGGAGTGAAAGCTTGGCATTGGCAAGTCCTAATGCCTCCTGGACTGAGAGCACAGCAAAATAGCGTTGGACCAGTAACACTGTAAGTTCTTCACGGGCCTTCTGCTGCTCCACGGCGGCAATATCCATCTCGCAGCCACCGCGCCTGGCCCGATAAATTTTTTCCATATCCAGGAGGGGCTGATCCAGGGTAATGGAGGCCTCATTATCATAAAAATCCATATGCGCCTCTTCCAGTTCTGCAATCTCCTTTGGAGTATAATCAAGTCTACTGCGCATCACCTTCCCAGATACCCTCACCCGTGGCCCCATGGCGGCGATGAGTGCCCAGCCGTCCGCATTTTTGGCCTTGGCCTCAAGCACCCTGCTTCGATACCCGGCATCGTTTTTCTCAGCCATACGGAGGGCGGTGAGGATATCCAGGCCAAATGCAGATGAGCCCAAGCAGAGCCAACTAGCGGCAAGGCAGCTCCAAACAACAACTTTTTTACGCCACATAATTATATCAATGCACCGTAGTCCTTGTGCCTTCCTTGGCTCCACCCTGCCCGCCCTTCTTCTTCAAGGGTTGCAGTTTACGGGCGGTGATACCTCCTGTTGCGGGATCGGGTGCCGCCAGGTGGATTACCTGATCTGGGAACTCAGTTGTCTGGAGATCGTGCAGCATATGTTCCACCCCGCCAAAAGGAGCCACAATATCGATTACCCACACTTTGTCACCACAGTTCCAATCTTCGGGGCGCAGCTTACCGCCATTCTGAAACAGTCTCTTCTCGGCCTCTTCATTTAAAAATGCCCAGCTGATAAAGGAGGTGGGGTACTCCTTTTTCATAAAGAGTTTGCACTGCCCGGAAATAAGGGGCGGCATCAGGAGCCATTCCAGGTCGGAGATAAACTGATAGCGTCTGTGTGATGACTGCATATAGAGAAGCAGCACCGGCCCCACAGCCGGTAGTTTCTTGAGAATCTTCAGGGACTGTTTGTGGATCTCTTCCTGCAAGGCCTCATTTTCTGTAACCTCGGCCGTTTTAATACCTTGTGCTTCCTTTTTTTTGCTCATCTCTATAACTCCCGAATACTTTTATCTTTATAGCGTAGAATACGTTCTAGAAAATAGTCTATCACCCGTCTTTTTCCAACCTTAATATCGGTAATCACCGTCATTCCCGGTAGAATCCGGCCCCGCTTACCGTGGACGATATAGGGCAGTTGATACTCGGCAACGGAAATCCGTACCGGATAGATCGGCCCCAACTGTTTATCCATCACCGCATCCCGGCCAAGCCACTCTATTTTTCCCTTGAGATCACCATGACGGGTAAAGGGATAGGCCGCAACCTTCACCGAGGCCGGCATATCCTTTGCCACAAAACCGATATCCTTATTGAGGATCTTGGCCTCTATCTCCAGACCGCAATCCACAGGGACTATGGTCATGAGTGGCTGGGCCGCAGTGACCACCCCGCCGACCGTATTGATGGCCAGCTGCTGCACAATACCGGCGGCGGGAGAGCGCAATTCCCGATTGACAAATTTATTCTGAACCTTGGCCAGCTGCTGTACCAGCCCCTCCTCACGCTTTCTGGCCTCGGTCAACTCTTTAAGCACTCCCTGACGATATTCACTCTCCAGCAGCTGTTTTTCATCTTTCTTCTGGAACAGACTCAGGCTGAGCTCCCGCATCCGGTTCTGTTCCGTCTCCAGATTTTTCCTGGCCTCATTAATATCCATCTGGGCCTGGAGGAACTTCCCACTGGCCAGCATCTCCTTTTCAGCCATAAGTTTTTTCTTGGCAAACAGCTCTTCCGCCAGGGGCAGGGATTGGACAAGCCAGGCCACCCGGGCCTGGACAGAGCTTAGCTCTGCTGCAGACTTCTTTACCCCATGGTCCATGGCATCCGTCTTTTCCTGCTTGGCCCGAAGCGATTGTTCAAGGAGACGACTTTGCAATAATACTGACCCGTTTTTATCATTTTGGGGTGCTGCAAACAGAGAGGCATCGCCTGCCAATTGGGCATTGAGACGGGACACCGTCAAGCGGGTCACCTGGAGTTCCCGTTGCAGACTATTGATATCGGCCTGGGATTCTGTGGAATCCATGCG
This sequence comes from uncultured Desulfocapsa sp., assembly GCA_964459485.1. Lineage (GTDB taxonomy): Bacteria > Desulfobacterota > Desulfobulbia > Desulfobulbales > Desulfocapsaceae > Desulfocapsa. The sequence continues at coordinate 3,263 of CAYWMZ010000100.1, forward strand.
AACCAGGAGCTCTCCCTTCCGTACCAGCTGCCCGTCCCGCACCGCAATCTTTGTTATAATTCCAGGTTCCAGGGGCTGCACCACCTTTACCCTACCCTTGGGAACCACCACTCCCGTGCCGCTGGCCACAATATCCACCTGAGCGATACAGGCCCAGCCCACCAAAAAAGCAGCCAGGGCAGCAATACACAACAGCATCACCCGTGCAAATGGCGCAGGAGGTCGCTCCAGCACTTCAATGGTGGCCGGCATAAACTCAAAATCACGACGGATGGAGTTCTGTTCCTTATATTTTTTAAACAGCTTCGGCATAACGTCCCTCGTGAATACTGGTAAGCAGGGCAAACCTGCCCCCGGCCTCAAGGAGGACCTCCGGGGTATCATTTTCTACAATCTGCCCGTTTTCAAGGCTGATAATCCGGTCGGCATGACGGATGGTGGAGAGGCGGTGGGCAATAATAAAGACCGTCCGGCCACTACAGATCTCCTCCATATTCTTCTGTATCCGAAGCTCTGACTCATAATCAAGGCCGCTGGTGGCCTCATCCAGGATCAGCATGGCTGGATCTGCCGCCAGGGCCCGGGCAATGCTAAGCCGCTGCCGCTGCCCCGTGGACAGCCTGCACCCCCGCTCTCCCACCAGGGTGTCATAACCCTCTGGCAATTCGAGCACAAAATCATGGATTCCCGCAAGTTTTGCGGCCTCCATAACCGCATCAATCTCAATATCCGGAACATTCATGGCAATGTTATCCCGAATGGAACGGTTAAAAAGCACCCCATCCTGCGTCACCACCCCGATCTGCCGCCGCAGCCAGGAGCTATCCGCCATGGAGAGATCGATTCCATCCACCAGGACTCTGCCCTTTTCCGGGACATAGAGGCGCTGCAATAATTTGGCCAGGGTGGTCTTGCCGGAACCAGTACTGCCCACTATCCCGATCACCTCCCCCGCGGAAACTGCAAAAGAGATATTGTGGAGGATCTCTTTCCCATCGGGCCGAAAACGAAAAGAGACATCATCAAAGACCACATCACCCCGAATCGGCGGCAGACTCACCTTTTTCGGATCAAATCCCGGTTCTGCGGCGGTGTGAAAGATATCGGCAATCCTGGCCACGGAGATATTGGCCTGCTGCAGTTCCTGCCAGATCCTGGAAAGCCGCATAATGGGGCCCACCACCCGGCTGGAAAGCATATTAAAGGCGATAAACTGTCCCACCGTCAGATTTCCATGAAGAACCTCCCTGGCCCCGAACCAGAGGAGCAAAACCGAAAGCAGCTTACTGATCACTCCGGTGGTCTGGCTGATAAGGTTGGAAAGATGACCGCTGGAGAACCCGATCTTGACATGATCGGCCAGACGTTTTTCCCACTCCTGACGCACTCCGGGTTCTGCCGCATTGGCCTTAATGGTCTCCATACCGCTCAAGGTTTCCACCAGAAAGGACTGCTTTTCGGCACCTGAAGCATAGCGATCTTCCAGTTTATTGCGCAGCAGCGGGGTCAGGACAAAGGAGGCCCCGAACAGGAAGGGCAGGGCCCCCACCACCAACAGGGTAAGAAAAGGACTGAATAGATACATCACAAAGAGAAAGACCACCAGAAAGAAGAGATCCAGAAAGAGCATCAAACCCGAGCCGGTAATAAAACTGCGCACGTTTTCCAGTTCCTTCATCCGGGCAATGGTATCACCCACCTGCCGTGCCTCAAAATAGCTCAGCGGCAGGCTCATCAAATGTTTAAACAACTGCACCCCCAGCAGCAGATCGATACGATTTGCAGTATGGGACATCAGATAGGCCCGCAGCCCATTGAGGAGGATTTCAAATAAAGAGACCACAACCAGAGCAAAAACCAGGACATCAAGAGTGGAAAGGCTGTTGTTACTCAAGACCTTATCAATCACCACCATAAAGATAAGGGGGGACAACAGACCAAATATTTGAACAAAAAAAGAAGCCACCATGCAGTCTCGCAGTACCGTCCAGTACTTACGCGCCGCCTTGATAAACCAGCCCAGGCCAAACTGTTCCACCCGTCCTTCCTGGGCCTGCTGCTTTCTGAGCAGCAGGATCTCCCCGGAGAGTTTCGGCTGCAGGACCTCAATATCCACCCAGCTGCCCCGCATATCCTCCGCCCGCTGGAGCAGTACCTTATTCTTCTGCTCATTTCTGCCTCCAAGCAAGACAAAATCACCGTCCCCCAACTCGGCCACCACCGGAAACATCCCGGGATTGATCTGGAGCAGATCCTTCTGCACCGGTTTGACCTTAAACCCGATCTCCTTAAAGATCCGGGCCAGCTCAATGGGCAGTAGCGAGCCGCCTTCCTGGGTGAAATGGTGTTTGATCTGCTCCATACTGATGGGATTGCCATGGAGCTTGGCTATAACGGCCACACAGAAGAGGCCACTCTGAATATTTTTCTTCTTTTTCGGTTCAGTCATAAAAAGCTAATCCACAAAAACAACAAAGGTTTACGCTCCTATGCGCCAGGAGAGATTGGAGAGAGACGGCACTGGTCGTGCAGCCCCATCATACAGCAAGGGCCAGGAAATCATCAGGGCTGTCATCGTCAACCTGTGTGAAATCGCTGTGATGCATGGCATTCATTGACTGGTAATCATCAAGGTGAACCACCGGGTCAGCATCTGCCACCGGGTCAGCATCTGCCACCAGGTCTCCGGCAGCAGCATCCGATTGAAACTGGTGGGCGATACGACTGATATCGGCCTCATTGATCTGGTTATCATCGGCAACAGGGGTTTCAGCAGGGGCTTCCGGAACACTTTCCACTGCCCCCGCCATTTCTTCACCACTTGGGACCATACCCTCCTCTGCTGCAAGCGGGCCGGAGTCCACCTCAGTAAGCACAATCTCCTCACCCCTGAGGGCCACATCGCCCGCCACTCCCCCGGTTCCATCTTCATTCTGATAATGACTGGTACCAAAGACAGTATTTCCAGCTATTTCTTCGTTTATTCCATCACTTTCCAGGCCAATATCAGTTACCCCAAGTTCGTCCAGAGCGTGAAACTCACCGGCATCGGTAACCCCATCGGAATTTGTATCCTGCCACAACCCGAAATCCTCCCAGGCAGCATCCTCGGCGTTGAATACACCGTCACCATTATCATCAAAGGCCTGGAGCCCTTCAAGGTCAGTTGTGGCACCAGGGAGATACTCCCGCAGCATCAGCTCATCAGCACTGGTGACAACACCATTGTGATCGTAATCATAGACCAGGATGGCATCATCTGGCCCCACCCAGCCAGTGGCCTCAGCCACTCCGTCACGGTTCCAGTCGAATGCCACTCCATCCTCAATTGCCAGCAGTTCAACCCCGTCTCCGTCAAGATCCAACACCACTGGACTGTAGCTGTAATAGCCACTGATCCGGCTCAGGTGGGAGAGCTGTACAAAGATGGTTCCTGTGGCCCCGCCATAATCTGCTGCCGTAATATAGAGGGAACCGGTATCTGCATTTCCCATAAACCTGAATGCCGAATGATTATCTGGCCAGTAGTCGATCTGCCCGCCACTCACCTGGGCCGCAGAGACCGTGGCAATATCTCCGTCTCCTCCAGTATCCCAGGTGTGGCCGCCGTTCTGATCCGTCACCTCAAAGACAAACCAGAGCTCGCCACTGGAATTCCATCTGGCCCAGTCCACCCCGTACTGGCCGGTGAAGACCGGGGCAAAGTTATGCTCGGTGATCTGATTCAGGATCAGAGTACTTGGTGCCGTACCTCCGTGGCCATCGGAGACGGTGTAGCCCACCTCCACATAACGCTGCCCGGTGGAGGGCTGCACCTGAAGATAGCCGCCGGAGAGCCGCACCGCTGCAGAGCCTGACGAAACGTAGGGATTCACAATGGAGAGGGAATCTCCATCCACATCAAAGTCATTGCCAAGAAGCCCTGCCACCGTGTACATATTCCAGATATTAGTCTCGGCAGGGGAGCCTATATCCTCCTGGGCCACGGGATTATCGTTCACCGGCAGGACATAGATCTC
>CAYWMZ010000101.1:0-7276 GCA_964459485.1 uncultured Desulfocapsa sp.
CATTCAAGGTTTTGAAACCATCACTGATGATAGCAGAGTAGTGGACGAATACATCCTTTCCGCCTTCCTGCTCCAAAAAACCAAAACCTTTAGCCTCGTTAAACCACTTTACTGTTCCTTCTAACATAATAAACCCTGTCCTTAGTACTGATCAACTACGTGATCGTGCTTTTTTTTTATGCATTTGCAACATCTTCTCCGAAACAACCGGATAGATAACCCATTTAATAACCCATTTATTTAGCGGGTCGTAAATTCATTGCCCTGCATTTCATACGTTTTCTTATTCTACTGAAAATGTTTTCAGAATACCAGACTTTTTTTCATCAAATACCTACTTTTTTCTGTCAAGGAAAAAGTGTCGTGGTCAACCTTCCTTTTATATCAGTAATTACAGAGAATTTAGAAATAATAATAAAAACTTTTTTTTTACTTCAGCTTCAAGAGAGAGGGCCTGTACGCCTCAGGTTCCTCAAAACCGAGCAGAGTGAGCAGGGTTGCTGCCACGTTGGAGAGCCCTGCATCCTCGACGTCCTGCATCTGGAATGAATTTCCAGTGCCGTAGTCTTTCACAATCAGTGGAACTGGATTTTTGGTATGGGCAACCATGGCAGTACGAGTCCCATCTTTTTCGGTCCACATACAATCAGCATTCCCATGATCTGCAGTAATCAGTGCAACGCCACCTGCCTTGTCAAGCACCGGCAGCATTCGTCTAAGCATCAAATCCACCGTCTCCACCGCAATTCGTACGGAAATCGGTACACCCGTGTGCCCCACCATGTCACCGTTGGCGTAGTTGAGACGGATAAACTTGTACTTTCCTTCCTTTATTGTCTCTATTACCTTATCGGTAATCTCTGAGGCCTTCATCCAGGGACGTAGATCAAAGGTGATCCTGTCGGATTCAATCTCCACATATTTTTCCAGCTCCCTATCAAGGTATCCGGATTTATTACCATTCCAGAAATAGGTCACATGCCCAAACTTCTGAGTCTCCGAAATGGCATAGGAACTCACTCCGGCGGCACAGAGATATTCGCCAAGAGTTTTTTCTATGACTGGCGGATCCACCAGGTAATTTTTGGGAATAAGGGCATCACCATCATACTGCATCATTCCGGCAAAGAACACCTCAGGATGACGTATTCTATCAAATCCCGTAAATGTCTCTTCATCAAAAGCCCTCGACAATTCAATTGCCCGATCACCACGAAAATTAAAAAGTATTACAGCATCACCATCTTCTATGGTTCCCACTGGCACCCCGTCACGCTGTACCACAAAACTTTCCATATACTGATCGGTCACCTCCGGGTCTTCATCGTAATACGCCTGAATAGCCTCACAGGCCGACGAAAAGCCTCTACCCATTCCAAGGACATGGGTCTGCCACCCCTTCTCCACAATGCTCCAGTCCGCCTCATACCGATCCATGGTGACCTTCATACGACCACCACCCGAGGCTACACAGTAATCTCTATCCCCCTCAGATATCTCTTTGAGATGCTCTTCAAGTGGGCCGAAATATTGTAGTGCGCTCTTTGGGGAGACATCACGCCCGTCAAGGAGTCCATGAACCCGAACCTGTCGTATGCCATCCGTAACACATTGAGCCAACAGGCCATTCAACTGATTAATATGACTATGAACATTTCCATCCGAAACCATACCGATGAGATGCAGACAGCCCCCACCAGTGCAACGATTTCTTATCTCCTGCCAGGCATTTCCGGAAAAAATAGTGCCAGAGGCCAGAGCCTCATTGATAAGTTTTGCTCCCTGTGCAAAAATCCGTCCTGCCCCCAGGGCATTATGCCCCACCTCGGAGTTTCCCATATCACCATCTGATGGCAGCCCCACCGCCTTCCCATGGGCCTTAAGCGTTGTCACGAGTTCTCCGGCCATTAGAGAGTCAAGAACAGGGGTATAGGCCATATGTACCCCGTTGTTTCCCTCATCTGGGCCAATCCCCACACCATCCATAATAACGGTTACCACGGGTCCTGAGAATTGTTTATACCCCGCAAGGGGTCGAAGTTTTAAATCTGACATATCTATTCCCATCCTAAAGTTTCAATATTAAGTCACCACAGCTTCCCTAACAATGACGAACACCTAAGCTCACTTCCCGTTCAGGGTACTTAAACCACCCTTCATTATAATATCTACCACGATCTGATCCACCGTCCTGCCACCGACATCGACTTCTATTCCAGCAACGTCCCGGTAAAGGGGGAGACGGCTCTCATACAGAGCCCGGGCCCCATCAAGATCCTTCAACAGAGGGCGTTTCTTGATCTTCTTTTTGGCATTGGGATGGGCATGCAGGGCAGCAATTATCTCATCAAAACCGGCATGCAGATAGACAACCGTGCCAATCTTCTGGAGGTTGGGCACCTTGAAAAAACCACCGCCCGTGGAGATAATAGTATCCTGAACCCTACGCTCCAGCCACAGGGCCACCTTCCGCTCAAGTTCCCTGAAACGTTCTTCGCCAAACTTGGCAAATATCTTTTTTACCCGCATATTGGTAAAACTCTCGATCAGGTCATCGCAGTCCACCCCAAACATCCCGGTCTTTTGGGCAAGCAGTCGTGCCGTCCTGCCCTTTCCCACACCCATAAAGCCAATCAGAACAATATTATCACTCATAGCCCCTCCGTTTTGTTAACCATACAACCATTTTCCATAACGATCCCTGCACTGCGCCCACTCAAAACGACTGGTCAAGCTGCAAATCTCTTCATTTTTATAATGGACAGGACAAGCCATATAGGCTCTCAAACATTCCATAAGCTGCTTCAGATCTCCTGCCGGATACAATGAAGAGCTGTCATACAACTCCGGATAGGACAGGTTATCTGGCAGGAGAGGATAACAGCCGGAACGAATTGCTTCAAGGATGGCGATACCAAAAAATTCATGTTTGGCAGTGGAGAGAACCAGATCACCGCAACGCAGCAAGCGTACATATTCTTCCCTTGTCTCTGCATAGCCAAAATGGAGAATCTCCGATGCAAATTCCTCTCTGGCCACCGCAAAGCAGGATGGCTGCCTTGCAAATGATTGCCCAAGTACGATAAGCCTGAAGCCTATCCCCTTAGCCTTTAAGAGCCGCAGGGCATCAAAGAAGAGTTGCGGGCCTTTGTCATGTTCCCAGCGATGATTCCAGACGATTATAGGTACGTCATCTCTACTCCCCCTCTCTTGGGAACAGCTGTCTATGTCTCTGTAATCCATCCCAGGATAGAGTATCACACTCTTCTCACGGATCGCCTCCTCACAGTGCGGCAGCTTCATATCCGTTAATTTTCTTAGACGGTAAACAATCCCTTCAAGGAAACTGTCAAGATTGTAGCGTGAATTAAAGGCGCAGCTATGGGAAGCCATGGCCGTAGTAAAATTGATTGCAGCAAACTGCTGACTCCCAGGATCTTCTGCCTGCCCCGGATAGGCGAACTGATTTTCATGGAAATAGCAGAGGATACGACTACTGCTGTTCCAGCCCGCAACGGATTGCAGAAGTGCCCGCAGTACCGCCACATCCACAAATGTGGAACAGAGTACAGTGTCAAATCGTCTCCTGGAAACGGGAATCTCTTTTATCCTCTCAACAAACCAGATAGCGGAGAGCTGCATGCGACTCTTCCACTTCCGCGCAGGGAGTTGCAGCAGGGTATACTCACCAGGAATATTTTCCTGCAATCCCTGTAAGAAGAGTTTATGGGAACCACCATAATAGGGTTCCAAGACCAAGACCCGTTTCATCGTTTTGACTTTTCCTTTTCCATATCTGCAAGATAGCTTTTAAAGGGACGGACTTCACTGATTAGATAGCCGCACCCTGAGGGCAGCCTCCCGCCGCAGAAGTGCAGGCTTTTGTCGGGGAAGTTCCGGCACAGAGGCAAACGCCGCCCATGATCCTTACAAAAACCATCAGAATTGATCCATGAACAGGAAAACTGCAAAAATCCCTGTTCATCCTTTCCCGTAATAACAAAGCGTTTATATTCGGGATATTCATGCAGCACTTCGTAGAAATCTTGTTCAAAACGCAGCCAACCCCTGTGCCCCTCCAGGTTAATCTTGCGACAGCAATTGCCACAGCAGTGACAGCTTCCGGTGACGAGCAACTCCTTTCCCATACAGCGCATGCGAAGGGAACGGATCAGCCCCAGTAAGGAATAGCTTGCCAACTGTTTAAATATATTGCCCATGCTAGAACCTGTCGCATGCTCCCAGTCTGAGTAATGCGATTTGCCATATTCCAGAAGAGAACACTTTCGGGAGAATCAATTTTCTGATACAAAGGATAGAACTAACAGCGTTACCAAAGATAAGGCAGTTATAAAACATAGTAGCACAGGAGACAAGGAGATGTGGCATTCCAAAGATGTTTATTACCTGTCAGGGAGCACGGGGATTTTAGCCGAAGATCTGGGAAAATCTCTACTCTGCCAATTCCCCGAGATCAGCTTCAATGCAGAAAAAATCCCCTTTATTCAAAGCACCGAAGATGCTGAAAAGGCAATTACTCACATACTGTCCCGATCCATGGGCAGATGCCCCCTGGTCTTCTCAACCATCATGAACAGAGAACTCCTGGCAATCCTAAATGTTCCAGAAGTTGAATTCTTCAATATCTGCGACAAATACCTGGAACGCCTGGAAAACGTCCTGGAGGCAAGTCCCATTCGGATCTCCGGTACCTCCCGCCATCTCGATGATTCCACCATGGACAACCGGGTCAGCGCCATCCAGTACTGTATCGCCCACGATGACGGAACAGGACTCAAGGATTATGATGAAGCGGAGGTTATACTCCTTGGCGTGTCCCGTTCCGGGAAGACCCCCATCTCAGTTTACCTGGCCACCCAGATGGGTATCAAGGCCGCCAATTACCCCCTGGTCGCAGAGGATCTCTCCTCTTACAAACTGCCCTCCGCCATAATCCGTAACAAGGCCCGGGCCATCGGGCTTGCCACCACGCCCGAGACCTTGCATTTTGTGCGCCAAAAACGCTACAAAGACAGTACCTACGCCAAGCTCAGTACCTGTAGCAATGAACTAAGCCAGGCAAATCAGATGTTTCTAAACTATAATATTCCCGTCATTGTATCCGACGGCAGATCCATTGAAGAGACGGCAACCCAGGTGGCCCAGAAATTATCCCTGAAACGTCTGCCAAGACTCTAACCTACACCCAACAGGACTCCTATGCAGTTTATCGACAATACTCCTCTAATCGCATTCCTCGTTCTCTGTGTCCTTCTAGGCCTGGCACCCTTTGTTCCAGAACCCCATATCGTAGAAAAGCTAAGAATGCTTTTCCAGGGAAACCTCAAAAGACCACTTGATATTTTTGACCTTTTTTATCACACAGTTCCCTTTATACTCCTGATCATTAAACTGATACGCATGATAAACGGAGCCAATAGATGAATGACTGCCCCGATTCCAGCAGTTGCCCCTGCGGCAGCAACAAGGCATTTGCCCACTGCTGTAAACTGGTTTTAAAAAATCACAGTGCCGCAAATACCGCTGAGCAACTCATGCGCTCTCGTTACACTGCTTTTACTCTGGGAGACAATGAATACCTGCTAAAAAGTTGGGCACAGACCACACGCCCAGAAACCATCCAGACTGATGAGACGACCCTGCAATGGCTGGGGCTGGATGTTGAGAAATGCGAAGGTGGTTCGTCGGATGATACGGTAGGGACAGTAACGTTCACTGCACGTTTTCTCAGCTCTGGCCATTTCTGTCAGCTCCACGAGTGCTCCCGTTTTATCCGGGAGGATCGATACTGGTACTATCTGGACGGGGAGTCCAGTTCTGAGCGGAAAAAAGTTGCCAGAAACAGTCTCTGTCCCTGCGGATCAGGGAAGAAATACAAACGCTGTTGCTGCTAAGAGAGTTAAAAGAGAGAGAACTTGTGGGCTGGACGGCTAATCAGGCGAGCAGCCGTTTACTATAATCGGCCATACGTTTCGCAAGGAGTCGCCTTTCATTACCAATCAGCTCCATTTCAGTGGCCACAATCTCCATATAGTAGAGAGTCAGCCCGGTGAAGGAACTTGTGGGATGGATGGTCAGCCAGTGCTCAGCATTGTCATCAGCAAAGGCCTTCTCAACGATTTCAACCACGATAGGATCAGCAGCTTCAGTGGCCCAGGTGATCACCTTTTCAAAGAGTGGTGCCTCTTTTATTTTGCGGTACTCCGCACGTTTAACCATAAATTCAGCACCTTTCATACACCATCCTCCGCTTTAGACCTTACTCTTTTCTACTCATAATTATTCAGCGCTTTCCAAAAATTACGCACCGGGTAGGGCAGGAGCCTTACGACCCCCCTCCCCCCTCAGAACCGTGCGTGATAGTTTCACAGCACACGGCTCGAGCATTCCAAAGACAGTCCTTATTGCACTGTCCGACCGTAAATCTTCCCATGGCAGCATAACGAAGTATTGCCTTGAAGACAATGCCGGTAACACTTCGAAGTCTGCGCTTATCTGCTTTCCTGATTATCCCTTCTTTTCCCAAAATACTCAGCAAAAATTGGATCATAATGTGCCTCTTGATTCCAATGGATGCCACAAGTAAACCTTGTAGGTTTTTGGTATACCCTTCCGGGTTATAGATTTGACAGCGAAGATATGACGGTGGGAGTTAGACCAACCACGAAACACTTGATCCATCTTTGTGATCTGGATGTCCATCGGACTGCTGACGTATTTTCTGATGGGGGGAACCCATTGTGTATCCATGCCCAAGCTGTTTGATAGCTGCCCTATCCAAGAGAGCGTTTGATACCAAGAGCGCTTGCAGCATATTTTTGATTTGTAACAAACCAAACAGCGAGGAGCCATTTTATTTTAGTGCATCTCATCGGTCAACCCAAAACTTCCAGGAGTCCTTTTCCCAACTCCTGTACCGTATATGGCTTCCGGATGAATCCACCTGCGCCCAAAACCAGAGTTTGCTGTACATCCTCACTCTCTGAAAAGCCACTGACCACAAGGGCTTTTTGATCAGGATTAAATTTTGTGATTTGCTCATAGGTCTGATACCCACTCATACCCGGATTCATGATCATATCAAGCAGCACCAGATCAACACTCTCCCCTTGCAAGAAGATAATGGCATCCTCTCCACTGGCAACGGTTGTCACAGCATATCCCAGCTGTTGTAGAATATTAGCTGCAATATCACGTTGCTGCTCTTCGTCATCGACCACTAAAAGCAGGGGGATGACCTTTTTCCCACGAGGTG
>CAYWMZ010000102.1:0-7256 GCA_964459485.1 uncultured Desulfocapsa sp.
TTCCTGCAATGCATCGGCTCCCGAGATGAGACCTGTGGCAACAACTACTGCTCGTCGGTCTGCTGTATGTATGCCATCAAGCAGGCCACCTTGGCCCGGGAGCATGATCCAGATTGTGAGATCACCCTTTTTTATATGGATATTCGCACCCATGGCAAGGGCTTCGATGCCGCCCGGCAGCGAGCCATCAAGGAAAATGATCTTCGAATAATCTATGCCCGCCCACCCAGAGTAGAGGATGTCTTTGACGGCGGCCTGCTCCTGACCTGGGCTACTGAAGACGGTAAGCATCATTATGAGAAATTTGATTTGGTTGTCCTTTCCCAGGGGCTGGAGGCCCCGGATGGTGCAGAAGACCTGGCCAGGGCCGCTGGTATCAGTCTCAACGACTACCTCTTTGCCCAGACCGACAATTACACGCCTCTTGCCACCAGTAGGGCGGGGGTCTATGTCATTGGTGCCTTTCAAGGTCCCAAGGATATTCCAGATTCCGTTACCCAGGCCGGAGGCGTAGCATCCCTGTGTGCCGCGCAGTTAGCACCGGCTCGGTTCAGCGAAACCATCAAGGCCAGCTTTCCGGATGAAACGGATATCAGTGGTCAAGAACCGCGGGTGGGTGTTTTTGTCTGTCATTGCGGCATCAATATCGGTGGGGTGGTTAATGTCCCCTCGGTGGCCGACTATGCCCGCACCCTCCCCAATGTGGTCTATGCCGCAGAAAATCTCTACTCTTGCTCCCAGGACGCCCAGAAGGTCTTGGTGGAGACCATCCATGAACATAAGCTTAATCGTCTAGTGGTTGCGGCCTGTACACCCCGCACCCATGAGCCCCTCTTCCAAGCCACCATGCGTGAGGCTGGCCTGAACCGTTCCCTCTTTGAGATGGCCAATATCCGCGATCAATGCTCTTGGGTCCATATCCATGAACCTGAGGCGGCCACCCAAAAAGCCAAGGATGTGGTACGGATGGCCGTGGCCAAGGCCGTCCATCTCACCTCTCTTGCCGAGCAACAATTGCCGGTAACCCCCACGGCCCTGGTTATCGGTGGTGGTCTGGCTGGGATGACTGCCGCCTTGGCCATTGCTGAGCAGGGCTTTGCTACGACTCTGGTGGAGCGAGATAAGTCCTTGGGTGGTAGAGCCCGACTCCTCAGTGCCGACCGGCACGGTAATGATCCCAAGCAGGCCATGCAAGACCTTGTTGCCCAGGTCAAAGATCATCCGCAGATCACCGTTCTTACCAAAGCCAAGGTGGTTGCGATCTCCGGCTATGTTGGCAATTTCACCACCACTGTAGCGACAGATAAGGCCAGTAAGGTGATTAACCACGGAGTGGCGGTCCTTGCCACTGGTGGCAAGCCCTATGAGCCGACTCAATATCTCTATGGCCAAGACAGCAAGGTGATGACCCAATTGGATCTTGAAGCTCGCTTGGCCGGAAAGCGGCTCCTGGCCAAAAAGATCAGACAGGTGGTGATGATCCAGTGTGTCGGCTCTCGGGGTGAGGATCTCAGCTATTGCAGTCGGGTCTGTTGTGGTCAGGCTCTGAAAAATGCTATCCGCCTTAAAGCAGAACTACCGAGTGTGCAGATTACCATTCTCTATCGCGATATGCGGGCCTACGGCTTCATGGAAGATGATTACAGGAAGGCCAGACAGCAGGGGGTTATCTTCATTCGTTATCAGGTCGACAACAAGCCGGTAATCAAGCGGGGCAAGGCCAAGACCGGCCCCCTACTGGTTACCTATTATGATGCACTTCTTGGTGAGTCAATGGAAGTGGCCGCAGATCTCCTGATCTTGTCAACGGGCATTATCCCGGAAGACTCCAGCGAGTTAGCCCAGATGCTCAAGGTGCCGCTTACGGCTGAGAAATTCTTTCTGGAGGCCCATGTCAAGTTGCAACCGGTGGATCTGCCGGTGGATGGCACCTATGTCTGTGGTCTAGCCCATTCACCCAAGAGTATAGATGAAACCATTGCCCAGGCTCAGGCCGCAGCCGGGCGGGCCTGTCAGCCCTTAGCCCAGGGTTTTATTACTCCGGCGCCCATTGTCTCCAAGGTGGATACTGAACTCTGTATCGGTTGCGGGGCCTGCGAGACTTTTTGTCCTTATAAAGCGATTCATATTTATAAGGATAGCAAAAAACGCAAGGCCAAAACCATTACCGCCTCCTGCAAGGGCTGCGGCGTCTGTGCGGCCCGTTGTCCCACTTTGGCTATTGACATGGGGCGGTTCAGCATGGCTGGCATCATGGCCCAGATTCATGCCTTTGCCATTGAAAATTAGAAATGAAAACGGAGCAAAGAGATGTTTGATTATAACCCGAAAATACTTGGCTTTTTATGTAACTGGTGCTGCTATACCGCCGCTGATTCAGCAGGGGTTAGCCGTTACCAGTATCCCCCTAATATGCGGGTTATCCGCATTATGTGTACCGGTCGTCTCGACCCTTCTTTTCCCTTGGAAGGCCTGGCAAAAGGGGCGGATGGTATCTTTGTTGGCGGTTGCCACCCCGGTGAATGCCACTACATCAATGGCAACTACCACGCCCTGATCACCGGTTCTCTGGTTCATGAAACCTTGGCGCGACTGGGAATCAACAAGGAGCGATTCCTCATCGATTGGGCCTCGGCCGCTGAGGGACCCAATTTCGTCAAAATTATCACCGCTTTCACAGAAAGAATCGCCAAACTGGGACCATTAGGAGAGGCCGAAGGCTTGGCAGCAGAAGATCTGCAAAAAAAACTTACATTGGCCGCTGAAATAGCCAGGGGTCGCAAGGTACGGACTGGTCTGATTAACGCCAGCCGGGAGATGGTCAAGGGTGGCGATTTCTCCCGGGCGACCATCAGTGGCCTGGTGGCGACTAAATGCGACAAGGCCCTCACCGCCTTGGTGGGTTAACCATAAACAACAAAAGATTTAAAATTTAAAAAGGAGATGCAACCATGCTCGAAATAACAGAATCAGCCCTAAACAATGTCAAGGATTACATGAGCCAACAGAAGATCGACTCGGCCATCCGGGTAAACTTGAAATCCGGCGGCTGTGCCGGCCCAAGCCTCGGACTTTCAATAGATGACGCCAAGGACAACGATCACACCTTTGACCATGGCGGGATCACCTTTCTGGTGGACAAGAGCCTGGCCGAAACCTGCGGCGCCATCAAGGTGGATTTCATCGAGGTGAAGGACGATGACTGCGGTTGTGGCAGTGGTGGTTTCACTATCACCAGTGAAAAGCCCTTGTCAGCTAGCAGCTGCGGTTGTTCCTGCTCATCAGGGTCATGTGGATAATAATCAAAATCGTAATGGAGATAAATAATGACATTTGAAATTAAAGCCTACCCTGAGATGTGGCAATCCCTGGATATGGATGTGGAACGATTTGATAAGGCCCGGCTGATGCTGGGTGAAGCCTACGAAAAATCCTATCTGAGTCAGGAGAATCGGCCGACCGCAATGGCCTATTTTGACAATATGATCAGCGAGATTCACGGTGGCCGGATTAAGGAATTGCTGGCCGCCAAGGCCGAAGGCCGACCAGTAATTGGCACCTTCTGTGTCTATATCCCAGAAGAAATCGTTTTGGCCGCTGGTGGTATCTGTGTCGGGCTTTGCGGTGGCTCCCAAGGCTCGGTGCCGGATGCCGAAAAGACCCTGCCGCGCAATATCTGTCCCATGGTCAAGTCGGCCTTTGGTTTTAAGGCCGGCCGTATCTGCCCCTATTTTCAGGTCGTGGATTTTGTCTATGGCGAGACCACTTGTGATGCCAAGAAAAAGACCTGGGAAATTCTTGATAAGATGGTGCCCACCTATGTCATGGAGATTCCGCAATGTAAGAAGCCCCGGGATATTGCCCTATGGAATGAGGAAGTCAAGGATTTCAAGGCCAAGGTGGAAGAGGTAGCGGGGAAGACCATCTCTGAGGATGATCTGGCAGCAGCCATCAAGACTATGAACAAAAAGCGCCAGGCCCTTCAGCGTTTGAATTCCCTGCGTCATCATGTGCCCTGCCCTATCTCTGGCAAAGACGGCCTGCTTATCGAGCAGATCGCCTTTTATGATGAGCCGATCCGCTTTACCCAAAAGGTCAATGAGCTCTGTGATGAGCTGGTAGAGCGTATTAATCAGGAGGTGGCCGTGCCTAGCAAGAATGCCACTCGGATAATGATAGCTGGTACTCCCATGGCCTTGCCCAATTGGAAGATCCACAATCTGGTGGAAGGGACAGGTGCGGTGATTGTCAATGAAGAGTCCTGCATCGGCACTCGTTATTTTAAGGACCTTGTTGATGAGTTGGTGAGCGGAATGGATGAGATGCTTGCCGCTCTCACTGATCGTTACAAGGAAATCGACTGTTCCTGCTTTACCCCCAATGATGAGCGGATTAACCAGGTCATCAAGGAGTACCGTGATTCAGGGGCCCAGGGTATTATCAATTACTCCCTACAGTTTTGTCATACCTATAACATTGAAGAGATCCGGATCAGAGAGGCCTGTGAGCGGGAGGGTATTCCCTATATCTTTATTGAGTCTGATTATTCCCTCGAGGATATGGGCCAGTTACAGACCCGAATCGAGGCCTTCCTCGAACAGATTGACGAACAGGGAGGTGAACCTTATGTACATCGGAATTGATCTCGGCTCCCGTACTGTCAAGATGGCAGTCTGGGATGGTGAACAGCTGGTGGATCAGCAGATTATCGAGTCTGGCTTTGAGCCCCATCGCCAGGCCGAGAAGATGCTTGCCCCCTTTAGGGCCAAGACCGTGGTAGCCACCGGCTATGGTCGTCATTTGGCGGCTGACTATTTTGCCGATCAGGTCATTACCGAGATCAAGGCCCATGCCAAGGGGATCTATCACCAATTCCCGGACTGCACTACCATTATCGATGTCGGCGGCCAGGACTCCAAGGTTATTGCCTTAAATGCCAAAGGCAAGGTCGCTAATTTTCAGATGAACGATAAGTGTGCGGCTGGCACAGGTCGTTTCTTAGAGATCATGGCCACCTCTTTGGCCTACAGTCTGGACGAATTCGGTGAAGCAGCACTGGCTAGCGAACAGGAGGTCCAGATCAACTCCATGTGCACGGTCTTTGCCGAGTCCGAGGTGATCTCCATGAAGAACCGCGGTGTCCCCCGGGATCATATTGCCCGCTCGGTGCATGGCTCGGTGGTTAGCCGCCTGGCTGCCATGCTTAGTCGTATTGGCTATGGTGAAATCATTGCCTTCTCCGGCGGAGTAGCCAATAATCCCTGCATGGTAGATATGCTGCGCTCCCAACTTGATGAAGTCAGAGTGGTGGTGCCGGATCATCCCGAGATAACCGGTGCCCTGGGCGCAGCTCTCCATGGTGCCGCAGGCAGATTGTGAAGCCACCACCCTATGGCAGCTAAGATAGTTGAGGCCTTGAAAACAAAATCACCATGAAGCGAGTAACCCTCGAAATCTTTCAAACCCGCCGTTTTGCCAAGCAGTTACAGGCCATGTCCAAGGCCGGTAAAAATGAGCGGATTATCGCCAGGCGAGCCGAGAAAATCCTTATTGACCTACAGGCTGACCCCTTGCATGAAAAAACGGAATGCCGACGCACCCACTATGGTGAGAATCGACTCAAGGATTGTCGAAAGTACGACCTCTCCTGCGGCTTTCGGCTTGTCGGGTTGAAAAGGGGGAGTCGGCTGATCTTTACCTGTATTGGCAGTCATGACGACTGTCAACATTGGATAGAACATCACCGGAAAACTCCGGAGAAGATTGAATCGATTCCGGTTCCCAAGAGTTGTTTTGAGAATAGCAAAGAGTCTGTTTCGCAGCACAGGACAGAGCCGGACAATGACGAGTACGAGGAGCGGCTCTTGGCCAAAATCGATAAACAGATACTCTGCGAGATATTTGCGGGTCTCTGCAAGAGGTCAGCTGACTAAGGAATATTGAAAAATAACCAAGGAGAAAGAAATGAGAATGCTTGCTGAAACCTTCCCGGAATTTACCTGGATGCTGGACCAGCTGGATGAACTGCTCACCGAGAAGCGGCCGGTGGATGAAAAGACCTATCAATTCATCTGCTTTGTCCTGTCAATCAAGGGCAGATCAAAGCCCTGTGTGCTCAAGCATTTCAAGAGCGCCCTGGATGCTGGGGCCACAGTGGAGGAGCTGAACTGGATCTTTGCCCTCACCGAAGGCTGCAATGTCGGCCGCCCTTCCGAGGCCATGGCTCCTATTTTTATCGGGGCCACGGTTTCCGTGCTTATTGCCGTATTGGCTCCACTTACCCAGTGCGGCATAAATCCGGCCCGTGATTTTGGCCCCCGACTGATAGCCTGGCTGGCCGGCTGGGATATTATCGCCATTCCCGGTCCCCATGGAGGATTTTTCTGGGTCTATATCCTGGCTCCCATGCTGGGCGGAATTGTGGCCGCATTAAGTTTTCGCTTTGTTGTAAGTCCCCTGATGGGTGCAAAACAGGATGAGATCTGTGGATGTAAGCTGAAACGATAATAAGGCCTGAGGCCAAAGAAGGAAAAAGCAGGCATTAGAACCAGAATCGAAGACCTGCCACAAACCGAAAATCGTCGCTATCCTCGTTTTCTTCACGGGCATAATCCGCAGTCTGGCCATAGAGGTGTGACCAGTTCACTCCAACATAAGGCGCAAACTCACGACGGATTTCATAGCGGAGCCGCAGCCCTGCTTCAATATTGGAGAGCCCTGAGCCAATGCCCACGGCAGGATCATCCCTGCCGTAAAAGTTTAGTTCCAGATCGGGGACCAGTATGAGTTTCTGAGTAAACATAAATTCATATTCAACCTGCAGACGTGCCGCAGTCCGGCCCCTATCACCCACAAAGACGGCCACATCCACATCAAAGTAATAGGGGGCAAGGCCTTTAACACCAAGCGCCAGCCAGTCACGATCCGGGCCAGGAGCGATATTCCGCCGCCACCCCGCCTGCATATCCCAGAATGGCGCAATGGCCCTGCTGTACAGGGCCTGCAGCTCCACTTCCCCCACAGAAGCGTCACTGTAGTCCCCATCCGTTTTGATCCAGAGTTTATTCAGATCTTTTCCCAGCCATCCTTCAGCCTCCCAGACCAGCGAGTCATCACCACCATCTACCTGCACTTCAAATTGATCAACGAGCAGCATGGCCAGCCACGGATCATCATTCATGCCACCGGCCTCTGCAGTCCCGCTTGTTGCCACTGTCAGTACCAGTAAGAGTATATATTTTTTCATATCTTCTCCT
>CAYWMZ010000103.1:0-7231 GCA_964459485.1 uncultured Desulfocapsa sp.
GCTCGATGTCATGAAGGAGACAGAAAGTCGATATGTGGGATCTCAGGAATCTGCCATGATGAATGTCTATCTGGGGCAGACCAAAGCAGCTGGAACCTGGCCGCCACCCTGGAAGGAGTTTCAAAAACGGCGGCCTGAAGTGGCGGGTCAGTTAAAGGTTATGTGGGACACCGAACCCCTTGTGGCCCTTGGCCTTGTTGTCCTGCCGAAGGTTCCTGATACAATCACTCAGCAGGTGATACACCTGTTAATGACTCCCGATGAGCATGGACAGGGGCCTGAAATGTTATGGCGTTCAGAATTTGCAAATAGTGTGAGACCGGCAAATAACGAGACATATTTTATCGTTCGTGATTTTTTAACTAAATTTGCAAAAAAAGTGAGGTCCCTCGAGTAGCCATGATTTCATTGCGTAAAATATGGACGAAATCCATTGCCAGACGATTGATGCTTGGTATTGCGTTGGTACATGCCGTGTTAATGACCTTCTTTGTTGTTGACCTTGTGGGTCGGGAAAAAACATTTCTGGTGGATCTCAGCAAAGAGCAGGCCATTGGTCTTGCTGAGACCCTCGCTGCCAATGGCACCTCCTGGGTCTTGGCTCAGGACGTTATTGGGATGGAGGAGATTATCAATTCTCAATCCGGTTTTCCGGGCCTGCGGTATGCCATGTTTCTTGATACCAAGGGCAAGGTGCTGGGCTATACTGATATCAGCCAGGTTGGGAAATATATCGACGATAAAATAAGCAAAACACTCCTTAGTGCTGCCCCCCGAACCTATGTATTGATTGACAACGCCGGTTTTATTGATATTGCCACCCCCATTCTTGCCCATAATCAGCAAATTGGCTGGGCCAGGGTTGGCATCAGCAGGACTGGAATTACCGATACTATTCAGCATGTCAGGCATAATGGCGTAATATATACCTGTATTGCAATCCTTATTGGGACGATCTTTGCCTGGTTTATGGCTCGTAGCCTAACGACTGATATTAGAAAACTGGTTTCCTGTGCCAATAGAGTGCAGAAGGGTGAAACGGATGTTGATTTTGTGTTGGACAGGGAAGATGAGCTGGGTGAAATGGCAGGAAATTTTCATGCCCTTAATGAAACACTGCTGGTTCAGCTTGACTCGTTACAGCGTGAAATAGAGGCAAAAGAAATTGCGGTCTCCAGGCGTGGACAAGCAGAAAAGAACCTACTTCAGGAAAAGGAACAGCTAGCCGTCACCCTGCGGTCCATTGGTGACGGAGTCATCACCACAGATCTTGACAGTAATATAGTGCTGCTCAATAAGGTCTCAGAGAGGTTGACCGGCTGGAGTCAGCAGGAAGCTGTGGGGCAACCATTGCTTGATGTATTCAATATTGTCCATGAGCGAACAGGACGGCCCTGTGAAAATCCGGTGGCTAGAGTTCTTGCTACCAAATCAAATGTGGCTTTGGAAAACCATACAACCCTTATTGCCAGGGATGGAACCCGATATATTATCGAAGATAGTGGTGCCCCGATCTTAGATAAAACCAGCAGTATCATAGGAGTGGTACTTGTTTTCCGTGATGTGACCCGCGAAAGAAGAACCACTGAAGAATTGCTGAAAGCAAAGAAACTTGAGTCGGTTGGAGTCCTTGCTGGGGGGATTGCCCATGATTTTAATAACATCCTCGCAGCAATCCTCGGAAATATTGAATTGGCAGAAGAGTACATTGATCCTTCCAGTGAGGTATCTGCTCTTCTAAGCGAGGCAAGAAAGGCCTCTATTCGGGCCAAGGACCTGACGCAACAACTCCTGACCTTTGCCAAGGGTGGTGATCCGGTCAAAAAGACTGCCGCCATCGAAAATGTAATTATTGACTCCGCAAACTTCGTGCTCCATGGAAGCTCGGTTGGATGTAGCTACAACATAGTCCCTGATTTGTGGCCGGTTGATTGCGATAGTGGACAGATAAGCCAAGTTGTCCAGAACATCATCATTAATGCCCGTCATGCCATGCCCAATGGTGGTAAAATCACAGTAAGTTGTGAAAACTGTGAGATGCCATCCGAGCAGCAGCAGGTTTTCCCCGAAAAACGGTATATTAAAATAAGCATTGCCGACGAAGGTATCGGTATCCCGGAAAAATTTATAGATAAAATATTTGACCCGTATTTCACGACTAATGGGCGGGGAGATGTGAAAGGCAGTGGGCTTGGATTGGCCATCTGTCACTCAATTATTCAGAAGCATAATGGCACGATTACGGTGCAATCGAAGGCTGGAGTGGGGACAAGCTTTACAATCTATCTGCCGGCCTCAATCCGTGAAAATCCTGCCGAGGGAATTGGCAAGAATGTTTTCGTACGGCCCGAACGGCAGGCTACTATTCTGGTCATGGATGACGAACCCATGATACGGGATATTGTTAAACGAATGCTAGAGAATGGTGGCTATGAGGTTGTTGTAACAGCACACGGTGAAGAGGCCATTGCTCAGTACGCCGCATATCATGAGCAGGGGAAGGATTTTGATCTCATTATTATGGATCTTACAATTCCTGGTGGCATGGGCGGGAAGGATGCAATTCGTGAAATACTCAAAATCCATCCGGGTGCTAAAGTCGTTGTTGCCAGTGGCTATTCAAACGATCCGATTATGGCTAACTGTGAGCAGTATGGTTTTGTTGCCGCAATTTCCAAACCATATCAGAAGCTCGAACTATTAAAACTGATCCATTCCATCTTGTCCTAAGAGTCCAGCAGATATTGATGAATAAATACATTGAAAGTTCTTTAAGGATGGATCCTGGGAAAGGATAGGTACAAGAGCCTGCTTGGAAGGGAATTAGAACGCAGGCGTAGGACTCATCGACTCAAGTGAGACCTTAGGTTCGTTAAGTACCATGGCAGATATCATAGCTATATGGTGTTTGAGGACTAAGAACAGGGGGATACTATTTCCTGGAGGAGTGGGGGGTACTGTTGAAGCTGGTTCAGACTCAGGCCGACGGATATATGCGTCGGTCTGAGTCTGGGAAATACTACTTATATGCGCCAACCTTGAGGGCCTTTTGGAGTTCTTCAACGGGGCCATAATCCAGTGGATCAGTCCAGCCGATGATCTTAGCCTTTTTTGCCGCAGGGTCATCTTTTTTGATTGTTTTAAGTGCCGTTACCACCTTTGCTGCCAGGGCATCAGAAGTGGCTGCAGTTTTAGCCAACGGCCACTCAGGGTAGAGGGTGGTGGAATAGACGAAGGGGAATGTTGAATTCTGTTTGTTGATTACCTTAAAGTCCTCCATGGCAATGGCACCACTTGCCACCATACGCTCCAGGGTGTCAGTTCGTACCGTTCCTGCCTCAACGGCCTCATTCTGAATGGCAAAAATTACGTTATCATGCTTGCCGCCAAATTCCACCTTGGAAAAATCTGTAAAGGGATCTATTCCAGCATCCTTAATGGTCTTATAGGCCATCTGCCAGCCTCCAAAAGATGATTTTTTTACACCCATAAAGGTTTTACCTTTGAGGTCTGCAAGGGAGTTGATTTTATCATTATAGGCGCTGGTGAGGATAACTCCGCCGAATGATTTTAAGGCTTGGCCCTGTCTTGAATTTATCATGGTGGCGATGGCTGTCGCCCCATATTTTACCTTGGCGGTGACAAACATGGAGGAGTTGATAAGGAAAAAATCTACATCATTGGCCTTGATGGCGGTGTTTACTCTATCAAAGTCGAGGGGGACAATTTCCACGGACTGCCCAAGTTTTTTTGAGAGAAATTCTCCCGTTGCAGCCCATTTTTTCATAACCTTGGCAGGGCCATTTTTGGCAAGAACTCCAATTCTTATCGTATTAGCGGCGTGGGCTGACAGTACAAAAAGGAATAGAAAAAGAGCGGTAAAAATTGAGAGACGTTGTTTCATTTGGAACCCCCCTGAGTAGAAAGAAAGTGAGACTTGGTTACAGTGGAAAAATAGACATAAACTGCATATGTAAAAGTTTTTCAGAAAGGGGAACTAAAGTCAAGGGACAAGAAGTGGAACAGAAGAGGAAGCTTTTGAGGGATATATGAAAATATTGTGATTGCTGACACTTGTAACGATATAGAGGGCTAAGAAGAGTAAGAAGATGCTAAAGAAAAAAAGGAGGGAAGGAATAAGAAGTGGGCAACAGAGCATATCGAATGTCGAAGGGGATTCCTGCGACATTCGATATGGAGTGAAAGATTCCTGGTAGCCCTTTAGAAGGGTTTCATGGTCCAGATACCGCAGGGACACGTATCGGCACAAAAGCCGCAGGCGATACACTTTTTATCATCGGACACATACTCATAGGATGCGCCAGCAGATTCGTAGCCGTTGGTATGAGCGTATTCCAGTTCACGACGGGTAATGGCACCCTCTGGACAGATGGTTTCACAGAGATGACAGTCACGACAGGATGCACAGGACAGACAACGGTCCGCTGAGTTCTCCTGAGAGTGTTCGTGATCAATATCGGGTGTGTAGTGGGTGATGGTCAGGGCCTGCTGGGTGATCACTTCCTTGGTGAAGGGTTTCCACTCCTGGTGTTTGAACTGGGAAACAATGTATTCAGCAGCGGTCTTTCCAGCACCAAGGGCGTTAGTGGCAAGGCCCGGGCGTTCAACGTCCCCAATGGCCAGCACCTTGGGATTGGTGGTAAGATGTGCCTCGTCGGTCTTCATCCATGCGGCGCCACCAACTGTGAGAGTCTCGACAGAGTCGGGTAGAAACTGTAGTTTGGGAACATCACCAATGGAGATAATAACAGTCTGAGCGGGAATAACCTCACCGGTGTCCATAACCAGACCTTCGGGAGTGACCTCTTTGGTCATTACCGGCCAGCGGAATTCGGCACCAAGTGCCTCAGCCGCTTCCTTCTCCTTACCAAAGGCCAAGGGTTTTTGAATATCAACCAGAGTGACTTTCTCGGCACCGAGGCGATAGGCCTCACAGGCCACATCACAACCAACATTTCCGGCTCCGATAATAACTACCTCTTTACCCACCTTTTCAGGATTGCTACCCTTGGCTGCTTTCAGGAAATCGAGGGCAGGGATAACAGATTCATGTCCGGGAAAGGGAATCCTGCGTGGTTCATGAGTACCCACAGCCACGATAACATAATCAAAATCTTCCTGGAGTTTGGCAAAGGTCTCTTTGTCCATATCCACCCGAAGGTTGGTGTGGATATTTGGGGTGTCGAGAAAACGCTTTATCTCCTGATCCCAGATGGCCTGAGAGAGACGCTCCCAGGGGATAACCTGGGCCAGCTTCCCACCAACAAACGCATCTTTCTCAAAGATATGGGCCTCAACTCCTGCGTGGGCGAGCTGCCAGGCAGCATTCATACCAGCAGGGCCGCCACCGATGATGGCAACTTTTTTGCCAAGAGACTCGGCAACCTTGGGTGATTTGGCACCAGCCACTGCACGGCCCAGGACCTGCACCTCAATGGAGTCATCTACTTCCTGACGGGAGCAGTTTTCCATACAGAGATTGGGGCAGACCGCACCACAGATAGAGGCAGGGAGCGGGCTGTACTCAAGCAGCATCTCGTAGGCTTCGTCAATCATTCCTTCCCGGATCAGGCGCAGCCTGTCAACGGTTGGGATATGTACGGGACAGTAGTAGGTACAGGGTGCTGCGGATTCACGGTTGGCCCAGAAGGGTTTCTTGCGACGCAGATCACCGGTGGGAATAGCTCCAATTGGGCTACGGTCAAGGCCAGGGGCCAGATCACGCAGAGGATCGCCGCCACCAAATGCCTTATTCCAGTGCTTGTTGCGAAACTCTGCCATGGGCATGGGGCCTGAGAACATCAGGGCACGTTCCTGGGGGCTCACGGTATTTAAGACCTGCCACTCTTCACGAACTAGAAGGCTGTCTTTGAGATCATCCCGGCCGATCTTGCCAAGATATTCTGGCATATTGGCTGCAAGCCACTGCCACTGTTCATCTGTGAGGGCAGCCAGCCTGGAATTATTTCGGGAGTAGGAGTCGTCGGTCTTGCCACGAAAGAAGATGGTACCGCCAACCATTCCCACACAGGGACGATAGCCGGTGACGTTGTCTGGATTCTTGGCATTAAAGCCACACACAACAGCTACACCACCACAATTAAATTCGGCAAAGGAATCACCTGTGGAGCCAAGAACCCAGAGTTCCGGCTTGTCATAGGCGGGATTCCATTTGGTCATGGTAAGTCCACGGGCACCGATGGAACCGCCGATAAAGACCTTCCCATTAGCCATGGCGTTACAGACACCATTGGTGGCATCGCCAAGGACAGTGATTTCGGCACCTATATTCAGGTAGCCGACATCATCGGAGGCGGCACCGGTACAGGTGATGGTGGTGCCGGGCATTCCCATGCAACCCAGGCGCTGACCGGTGGGGCCGGAGACCTGAATGGAGAGGCCATCTGCGTGTTGCAGACGAATCCCCAGGTTATGCTGGCCCATGGATTCGATATGGATCTCACTGCTGGTTTTGGCAGCTGCCTGAACCATGGTTTCAAATTCCATGGAACTGATTCTTTGGCCATTTGCATCAAGGCCTTTAACAACAGTCGCGCTCACAGAAAACTCCTTATAAAAAATTTTTCGGCAGCAACTCTTCGGGGCAGATATGGTTTATTCGAACCGAAGAGTGATTGCTGAAAACAAGAAAGCAATTAATAATTTAACAGACGTACTTGATATTTAACCTGTCAGCGGCATCCTTGTCTCCGATTCCAAGTGCATCAGACATGCCAACCGGCAGGGACTGCGAACGTCCCAGGGGTGCCATAATCTTCTTCATCTCAGTGCGGATGGACATAAAGACTTCACCCACCCGTTCGGCCACAAGATCAGGATCCAGACGACGATACAGTTTTGGATTCTGGCTGGTGATCCCCTTGGGGCAGATGCCAACGTTACAGACATTACAGCGGTTTTTCTCGTTTCCAAGACAACCGGCCACGGACTGCATGATATACTTTCCGATGTGAACACCGGAGGCACCAAGCATGATAAGGGCCAAGCCGTTCTGGGTCACGTTACCGTTTTTGCCGATACCACCAGCTGCAAAGATGGGGATTTCGTTCTGCTTACCCTGTTTCACTAGATCCAGGTAACATTCCCGAACGTTGGAGGCGATGGGATGGCCCGTTGCATCCATGGAGACGTTGTCCCGAACTTACCGGGGTTCTCGGCGCAAGCCAGCAGAATACCCTTGGTGTTATAA
>CAYWMZ010000104.1:0-7225 GCA_964459485.1 uncultured Desulfocapsa sp.
GTTGCAGATCGATGAGCTGTCCATCTTTTACACGATCAGCGGCCAATGGAGGGGATGCCCCAAAGCTCGTGAGAGAGAGGAAAAAACAGAGGATGAGGAGGATAGATAATCCAGGGAGGAGTTTTTTCATCTTCGCCAGGGAGCTCAGGGTGAAAAGGTGGACTGAAATCGCTCTAAAAAGTCATCGAGCAATTCCGGGGGTAGCTTGTTGATACCCGCGGCGGCTGTTCGTCCGCCACCAGTGGGGAAGGAGAGGCAGAGGGTGTCGGCATTCTGTCTGTTGTTTAGGGGGGCCCGTACCGAAATGCGCAGGCTGGCATCATCATTTTCGATAATGAGGGCATGGGCGCTGTCTTTTTGCTCCCGTGCCCGCAGGTTGGAGAAGACTCCGGCCACCCTTCTGGCCCAAGGGGCGTTAGGGAAGGTATAGATCCGGTTTCTGGCACCGCTCTCCATCTCTTTCTGCTCAGTGGCCAGGGCCATATCTTCCTTGAATCCGAGGCGGAGTGTTGCCAGATCCTTTGATTCAGATAAAAAGACAAATGGATCCTGGTAGGGGCGCAGGGCACAGTACAGTTTGTCGGGCGCAAAGTGGAGATCACTAATGTCAGCACCGTAGCCGTTATAGTTTAGGAGCTCACCTAGTTCACGCAATGATGCAAGCTGACTCTCATCAATGGAGAGTTGTTTAGCCGCCAGGAGTGCGGCATCGTGGAGGTTATCCCCGTAAGCTGCGGCAACTGCCCAGGCACGGTACCTCCCATCGAGGAGTGCGTCCACAATGAGAGAAGTGCAGAGGGTGGAGGTAGGATCAATATGAGTCGTGAGGAGGGGAGAGTCCGGGATGGCACCTGCAAAGTGATGATCTATATAGGTGACCCTGTTTTCCTGCTTAAGGAGTTTAAGCAGTGCTTCACGGTTGGAGTCCAGTGAGATATCAAAGACTGTAATACTAGTGTTGCGGGTGTCCTGCACTTTATCAAGAAGTTTGATGTCCCGCTTGACTCCTGTGATCAGCTTTGCCTCGGGGCTGGGACTATGGAGACGGAATTGGTGCAGGGCAATTATCCCGTCTGCGTCACCATTGAAGACATCAAAGTCCATACCCTGTTACATCCTTAAGCCAAGAGGGCTGCCGATGTTGGCCAGGTTAAACAGTACCATAATAGTATGGTCACCCGGAGTGTATCTGGACTGGAGCTCAACAGACCAGCAGGCTGGCTGGTAGCGAAGTGAGATATTCTGTTCGATGATTCTTGATTCGGACAGGGAGTGCTCGATATTGTAGGAGGCAAAAACGGTATCAAAGAGTTGAGCCCTAGCCCTCAGGTTCAACTGCTGTACCAGACCCTCATCGGCGTAGCGGTAGTCAATGTTGAGATAGTCACCGCGGCTGTTATTATAGCTGGTTTCCAGGGTATGTGAGGTGAAACCGGCACCATAGACATCTAGGTCAGTCTTGTAGATTACACGGGCTGTTTTCAGGGGGAACCACCTCACCTTTATATTGATGGGTGTCAGAGGGGTGTCGGACATCTCACTGCGTAAGTCATAACTTTGACTGAATTTGATATTTCCGTAGTCACGGCTGCTGCTCTTGCCGCCTGAGAATCCAAAAAGATCAAAGAAGTTATCAATTCCGTAGGTAATGGCGTTGGTCTCCCCTATACGGTCAATTGAATCAAACTCGGGGAGATTATCCTGGTTGGTATCGGAGAGATAGTCGTATTTGACAAATGGCCGTAGTTTGTGGGAGAATCCGGTGGTTTCACCCAGGTCAAGGGGGAAGTCGCGGAGCAGGGTTGAGCCGATTTCTGCATGAAAATCGCCAAGAAAACGATTGGGGGTATCGTCTTGATCCCAGGTTCCATCTCCAAAGGTCTGGACACTGTAGAAGGTGTCGCGTAGTCCGGCTTCGGTTCGGGCTTCAAGATAGGGGCCAAGCGGTAAGGGGGCGCTAAGACGTGGGTAGATATCAAAGCGGTGCCCTCCCACGCCATTTTCCCGATAGTAATTTACATAATCTGTGTCCCAGTCAAGGGTGATGGGGCTTTCTCCTAAGGGACGACTGCCTGTGAAATCAAGGCTTGGCAGTTTCCATAAGGGGGTGGGGCTGGTCTTGTCCTGACGCACATCATTGATGCCAAGGAACACGCCTTCAATGGCCATGCCATCCCACGATTTAAGCAGTTTGAGGGAGTTCTCACGCTGGTCGCTGGTTCTGTTCTGGAAGCTGCGGCCAAAGACATCGAGAAATTTGCTGTTGGATTGCTGAAATCCGGTGATACCGGAGTTGAACTCAACCAGGTAATCCCGGTCTGAGACGATATCAAGATCGACACGACTCACGAGGCCGTTGTCAAAGTCATGATCCAGTTTTCCCCGTACCCAGTATCTATCCTTATTGGTATGGGTGTATCCTGTTTCCGTGTAGTAATCGACTTCAGAAGGATCGGACAGCGAGTCGGAAAGATAGGTAGCCATAATGGCAGCTTTTTGTTGGGGATCCAAGGTGTAGCGGAACTCCATGCTTGGCATGAAGCCACGATTGGCGAAGTATTCCGAGTATATGGTGAGATCGGAAGAATCGGAAATGTTAAGAAACAGGGGGAGGTTGAAGCCAAAGCCGTTACGTTTTGAGTTGGAAATTTCCGGGAACAGGATACCGGACTGGCGTTGGTTGCCGATGGGAAGCATGAGCCAGGGAGAGTAGAGAACCGGGACATCTTTGATGCGAAACGTGGCATGTTTGAGGGTCGCATATTCACCTTGGATAATTACAGCATCAGAGGCTGCAAAACTCCAGGGAGGAGTGTTGCCTTCGGGCACTTTGCAGGTAACCACCCAGCCATCTTTTATGTGGTAGGTGTTGATACCTGTTTTTTCGATAGTTTTTCCTTCAAGGTGCAGATTCAGGGACTCACGGAGGATGGTGGCTTCTTTAAAGGTTCCGGTCTCGCTGTCCAGATCCAGGACACCTTCTTGTGCCAGAAGTTGGTCTGTATCATTACTAACTGAGACATTTCCCTTGGCCTTAATACTGTTATGTTCCACATCGTAGGCGATCCAGTCAGCTCGGATTGTAACCTCGGTGATGGTGCGTGGGGTAGTATTTTTGGTGATTTCCTGGGTGACGATATCCGTTGTGGGAGTTGCATTTTCTTCGAGAAGAAGGGACCAGTCAGAGCTCTTGGTGGCAGTGTTCTCTCTTTTGGGCGGCAAAATACGCAACTTGGTGAGAACTACATTTCCTTCTGCTATAACACTTTTTGGGTTGTCAAAATTCAGAACTTTGTCCGCTTCGATCTGCCATTCATCAGTCTGTACTGTCTCGGCCTGGAGCCATCTGGGCTGAGCTGTCAGTGCCAGGAGCAGGCCAAGGCAGAGGGGGATCGTTGCAGAGGGATGGGTCTTAAAGAGCTTGGTCACAGATAACTCCTTGAAAATTCATATGTTAACATGTCTGTGGCTGGGGGCGTTTTGACATGTGCATGGCAAAAGAAATATTTCTACAAGATCCCAGGTGGCAATCTTCCTGAACGGAGCGATAAGCCCATGGCGGTTCAATTGCCACAGAACCTTGCAAATAACCAGTGAAATGTACGAGGATGGGCGGTTGGTGTCAAGTTTAAAATCATATATTTGCCTTGATAATAAAGGGAAATTGTTTTATTTTCATTTTGTATTGTAATGCGTCTCCGATAAGAACAACAGGAATTTTCTTCGTTAAGTGTTGAGAGGCATTGCTGCTAGCGAATAATGCTTAAAAAGCCTGACCGTCGTTTCTCTGCTCTTCTCAGCGGAGACTCCCCCCCCCTCTTCCTGTTACCAACGAAAGTTATGTTAAGGGATGTGGAAGGGGTGAACGGGATTTGCGGTCAATTATATGTTGGCTGCGTTCCTTGTGGCTTGGACACAGAGCAAGGTGAATTTAGTTATCTTTTGAGGCAGGGATTTGACCTGTTTTAGAGGATAAAAAAATCAGGGAATCTCCCTGAGAAAGTTTAGAAAAACGGACTTTGGATAAAGAAAAATCCGAGTCTCTTTTTTGAAAATTGGTGTCAGATATATTGCTGTCCTACGGAAGAATCGTAGTGTCAAGGGCTTCGTTGCATTGAGCGTGTGCTCGAACGAACCGGGCCATGGCAAGTACTGATAAAATGTAGAGCTGAACAGAACCTTTATCGGGTCTGCTTCAGCATAGAAATCGTAACATTCCGCATAAGCTGGAGTGTTAAAAAAATGTTCCAAAGATGGCTGAGTCCTCTTTGGAAGAGGATAATCATGGTAGCAAAAAAAACCGAGTCAAAGACAAAAGCAGTAAAAGAAAAACCAGCAAAGGCCTCAACCGGAGCCTGGTGGAAAAGTACCACTGAAACAGTTAAAGAAGAAGCTCCTGCTGTAAAGGAAAAGGCCAAGAAACCCGCCAAGGCCAAGAAAAAACCAGCGGCAAAGCCTCGTAAGAAGGCAAGTCCGGCTAAGAGTGTGGCCGCAAAGAAAAAGAGTGTTCCTCGTAAAAAGTCAGTCCCCAAGGCAAAGCCCGAAAAAAAGGACGAGGACAGCATTGTTGTAGATGAAGTCAATGGCAATGTGAGTATAGAGCTGGTTGAAGAGTCCTCCGTTGTATCTCAGTCTGGAAATAGGGAGGAGCCTACAGAGACCGAGACTTCCTCCGACCAGAACAGTCGTCAGAAACCCACTCGCCCTCGTGGCAAAGGAAAACAGCAGGCGAAGGGAGTTGCTAAGGAACGGCAGCAGGAACCTGAAGAGGAACAACGGAGTGCCAAAGAAAAATCTCAGGTTTTAAAGCTGCTCATTAATGCAGAAGAACCAGAAGAGTGTCGCTTAGCACTACTTGCAGATGGCCGTCTGGAATCCATCCATGTCTCCACCGTCTCCTCAAAACAGACCAAAAACAATATTTATAAGGCCAAGATTGTAGCCATTGAGAGTAATCTCCAGGCAGCTTTTGTGGACTATGGAACCAATAAGAATGGTTTTCTGCCCTTTAATGAGATCCATCCCGAGTATTACAAACAGGAGATCAGTGAGGAGAATAAACGCTTGATCCTGCAGCACCAGTGGAAAAAACTTCGGATCCACGATGTGCTGGAACGGGGGCAGGAGCTGCTGGTGCAGGTGGTCAAGGAAGAGGTGGGGAATAAGGGTGCCAATATGACCACCTATCTCTCCATTCCTGGACGCGGCGTGGTGCTTATGCCAGGTTCCGATTCCAACGGGATCTCACGGAAGATTAGTGGCGAGGAAAAACGTGCCCAGCTGCGAGAGATCATGGCATCGCTCAATATCCCCGAGGGTGTGGGCTGGATAGTTCGTACTGCCAGTAAAGATGTCACCAAGACTGCCATTACTAAGGATGTCCGTTCGCTCTCTAAGCTGTGGCGGGAGATCAAGGCCAAGGGACAGTCCCTGGAAGGTGTTGGTCGGGTCTATCAGGATCACGATTGTGTGCTGCGCTTTCTGCGTGAACACTTTGATCCTGAGATCAAAGAGATTCTGGTTGATGATCTTGCAGCCCTTGAAAAGGTAAAGGATTTTCTGGATCTTTTGCCAACCAAGCAAAAGGGAGCGAAGGCCAGGCTTCATAAGGGGTCACGGCCAATCTTTAATCAGTTTAATGTGGAAGATCAGATCGAGTCCATCTATCAACCGCAGGTACCGCTGCCCTCGGGTGGCTCCATTGTGATTGACCCCACTGAGGCTTTGGTGGCCATCGATGTCAACTCCGGCTCTACGGGTAAGGGTAAGAATTTTGAGGAGTCAATTTTCAAGGCCAATATGGAAGCCGCCACAGAGCTTGCCCGTCAGCTGCGGCTTCGGGATCTTGGCGGACTGATTGTCGTTGATTTTATCGATATGCGTATCAACCGGAATGTCCGTGAAGTTGAGCGTCAGGTCAAGATCTCCATGAAAAGGGATCGGGCCAAAGTGGATATCAGCCGAATCTCAAAGTTTGGTCTGATGCAGATCTCCCGGCAGAAGCTGGGGGCTCCCATCGAAACCAGTAATTATCGGGTCTGTGAACACTGCAAAGGGCGTGGCATTGTACGCTCTGTTGAGACCTTGGCGCTCTTTTATCTGCGGCGCATCCAGACCGGAGCTAGCAGAAAAGAGGTGGTTCGGGTTGAATGCCATTTTCCATTGGATGTGGCCCAGTACCTCCTTAATAACAAACGGCACGAGATCAGTGATATGGAATCCCGTAATGACATAGCCATTGTTATTGTGGCTGATCCCACCTTAAACCCTGCTGACCATGAGATTATCTGTCAAAAGCAGGAAAAAGAAAATAAAGGCCCAAAACGGGCTTGAGGAAAAGATTGAACTAGGGTATATAATGCTCTCCAAATGCACTAGTAGCTCAGCTGGATAGAGTACCTGACTACGAATCAGGGGGTCGCAGGTTCGAATCCTGCCTAGTGTACCAGTAATTTAAGGCACTTACCGTTAATTCGGTGAGTGCCTTTTTTTTGTTGTGTGAGACTTTTCTCTGGCAGCCTCATAAGTTCTCATAGCGTCTTGTAGCGGCGCACGAGGTTTGGAACCATTTTGCGCAAGGTTTGGTACTAAAATTGTAAAAATAAAACCGGGTTTGAAGTTGCATTCAAACCCGGTTTTATTGTGTAGAGGTTATTTCGTTTTGTAGTTGCTGATTAGCAGTTCAGTGCGGG
The DNA here is from genome assembly GCA_964459485.1 of uncultured Desulfocapsa sp. Taxonomy (GTDB): domain Bacteria; phylum Desulfobacterota; class Desulfobulbia; order Desulfobulbales; family Desulfocapsaceae; genus Desulfocapsa. The sequence continues at coordinate 6,693 of CAYWMZ010000104.1, forward strand.
ACTTGTTCCTGGCTTTTTTACTTGTCGCTATCGAATATTTCAGCTCCGTGGTTTCAATTTTGAAACGCTTTTAAAAATTCCTCACCTCGGGTGTGTCATTCAGCGTCATAAGAAATTTACCTTTAACCCCCGAAAGAAGCTTTTCCAGATCAAGAAAATCCTGTTCTTCAAAGTCAGGGGGGCGCAGGCTCGAATCCTGCCTAGTGTATCATATCGATAGTGTGATATCGTTGTGATATTTGGTTTTCTTTTTGCTTTCCCGTATCACAGCGGTATCACACTTCGCATGGTTGTTCGTTTCTTGCAGTTCTTCCTTTGAAACCTGAAAATATTTTTCAAAAGCTTTGTTAGTTGTGTGTATGGTTGCACGCTTGATCTGTTCCGCTGGGTGTTTAATTTCTTAGATCCACTCCCTCTATTTCCAAATCCTAGTAAGTTCTTTTCCACCATTTATAGAAAAATGATTGTTCCAAATTACGGTTCATCCGACTAAAGCGTACTTTGTCTCATGAAGTGCCATTATTTTCAGCTTG
>CAYWMZ010000105.1:0-7219 GCA_964459485.1 uncultured Desulfocapsa sp.
GAGCCAGGGGATCTCCCATGGGTAGGGTTTATTCCCGGGACGCAAGGGTTTGAGGCTGGTAATGTGAAATCCGACCTGCCCCTTATCCTTACTGATATCTGCGATCTGTCTGGTCATGTAGGAGGGGGGGGTAAGGGTGAGAGAACGGCCCTCCTGGTCACGGATTAATTGCTTCTCTTTGGGCAGATAGCGGTCTGGTGGACTGTTTTCTGTGGTGTACACATAGACACCGCCATGCATCAGGTTCCAGCGTCTGGAGGCGACTATCTGTTCAAAGAAGGCCCGTGCTGTACCCATGGCCCCATCGTTCTTCTCACGGCTATCATCCACTATATTCCAGGTGAAGGAACTGGCAACAGCAAGGAGCCAGATGGTGATTGCAACGAAGCGGTAGTGGGAGAACAGTCCTGTCATATTTCAGTTATATCGTTTTCTCTAAGAGTCTTCTCTTTTGCAGGAAGAATTTTCAGATCCATTGCTGGCTTCTGTGTGTCCTTACAATCAAGGACTACGCATGGCAGAGCAACCCGCCACAGATACAGATCTGCGGAGACTTGGGTTACCGTGGGACTACAGGGCGCAGGTCTTGTGTTGCAGTTCTTGAAGGAAGACCTTTTCGTTTTCGGAATAATCCACCGGTATTTCAATGAGATGAACCCCTGGTGTGCCAAGGCAGTCTGCTAAAAGGGAGGTGAATGTACCGTTTTCGGTAATACGATGGCCATTTGCACCATAGCTTCTAGCGTATTGTATAAAATCCGGGTTGCCAAAATCAAGGCCAAAATCTGGAAAGTCCATTCCCCTCTGTTTCCACTTGATCATTCCATAGCCGTCGTCACGCAGAAGGATGACTACAATGTTCAGTTTGAGGCGCACTGCTGTCTCGAGTTCCTGGGAGTTCATCATAAACCCGCCATCTCCGCAGACGGCAAGAACTTGTCGATCCGGATGGACAAGTTTTGCCCCTATTGCCGCCGGGAAACCGGCCCCCATGGTGGCAAGGGCATTATCAAGGAGGAGAGAGTGGCGGTGGCTGGCCTTAAAATTCCTGGCAAACCAGATCTTGAACATTCCGTTGTCTAATGACACGATGGAATCCTGAGCCACTGTCTTGTGAATATCGCTGACGATGTGTTGAGGGGTGTTGGGAAAATGATCATGCCCCTGATCCTGGAACACATGCTCATCGATTTCGCTGCGAATATACTGGAAAAAGCTGTTTTCTTGTTGGGGATGATCGGCAAGTGCCTCCTGGAGAGTGTGGAGAGAATGGGCAATATCACCGAGTACTTCATACTGGGGAAAGTAGACTTCATCAATGTCGGCTGGGGCAAAATGGACATGGATGACTTTCATATGACCGCTGTTCATAAAAAAAGGTGGCTTCTCCACCACATCATAGCCGACATTGATGATCAGGTCGGCACGGTCTATGGCACAGTGTAGATAATCATGGTCGGAGAGGGCAGCTGTGCCAAGGCAGTGGGATGAGTGCTCATCCACCACCCCTTTACCCATCTGGGTGGTGAAGAAGTAGAGACCGCTTGCATTGATAAGCTCCAGGGCAACGGGGCAGATCTGCTCTCTGTTGGCGGCAGCTCCAAATAGAACTAATGGAAATTTTGCGCCCTTAATGAGTTCTGCGGCCTGGCAGACGGCCTTCGGGTCTGCAATGGGATAGTGAACGGTGTGAACGGCAACTGGCTTGCTGTGTATTTCTTCTGCGGCGATATCTTCCGGTAGCTCGATGTGCACAGGTCCGGATTTGCCATTGATTGCAATACGGAAGATATCCCGGGTCAAGGCAGGTATGGTTCCGGCGTTGACGATCTGTTTAGTGAACTTTGTGAGGGGTTCCATCATGCGAACCACATCGAGAATTTGAAAGCGTCCCTGTTTACTCTTTTTGATCGGTTTTTGACCTGTGATAAAGACCACAGGCATTCCACCGAGGAGGCAGTAGGAAACAGCAGTGACAAAGTTGGTTGCCCCAGGCCCCAGGGTGGAGAGGCAGACTCCTGGTCTTCCGGTGAGGCGACCATAGGTGGCAGCCATAAATCCTGCGGCCTGTTCATGGCGAGTGAGGATCAAACGGATGGAAGAGATGCGCAGGGCTTCAAGGAAGGCCAGATTCTCTTCTCCGGGGATTCCGAAAATTATTGTAACGCCTTCGTTTTCCAGGCATTGAACCAGAAGTTCTGCTCCGTTCATAGTGGTCCTTCTGTGGGCTGGGTCCGTATGTTGTGTACTATATGCTCTTGCATATTTACGAATCAAGGGACGGTTGAAGAATCAAAAACGCCTACGGTATCATCAACATGATACCCATTAAGATCAGAAAGGCAAATATGATCTGCAAATATTTCTGTTTTGCTACCTTCCCATAACAGATGGATCCAAGAACGGTACCCAGCAGAACAAAAGGGGCTGAAATCATAAAGGAAGTAAAAACATCGATGGTGGTCAGGCCGTTTATGGCATGAACCACTGCTATGAGGTATGAATTAAAAAGAAAAAAACCACTGAGAGTCGCCTTGATACTATCTTTGTTCCAGTCATTGAGGGTGGCATAGATAATGGTTGGTGGCCCCCCCGCACTGAACGTTGCGCCAATGGCTCCCGATAAAAATCCGGCAAGCCAACCCCAGAGTATATGGAGCTTGCGGGGGCGGGGTTTGCTCAATAAACTGTAGAGGGAGTAGGTAACCAGGAGAACGCCCAGGCTGATGCGGATCCACTTGGAGTCGACGCTGTGGAGGGCTGTGGTGCCAAGGATGATCCCGGGTATTGCGGCAAGGCATAGGGGGAGAATCTTTTTTGTTTCAAGATGCTTTCGCATTTTAAATGAGAGGTAAGTGGTGATAATTATACTGTTTAATATGCAGAGTGGTACAGCTGCTTTAATATCCATGATGAGGCTGAGCAGGGGGATAGCCACCAGGGCTGATCCGAAACCGGTTATTCCTTGGACGAAACCCGCCATAAGAAAAATAATACCGATAAGTAAAGGGGTGAGCATATGTATAATTTCCTTGAACAGCGCCGCTGTTCTGTATACATTTCTGGAAAGTTCTTAACGTTCCCCCCCAAACAGGACTTTGTTTGGGGGAAGGGGGCTGGCAGGCTCGACAAATATCCCCTTCGGGGAGGATGTGAGCCCGTATTGTTTTTTTGTGGTGTGCATGGTCGGTGTAAAGAAGTTTTGTAATGTACCCATATATATTTAATTCTGGTATTATTGTTAGCCTTCTTTAGGAAAACCGTAAGACCCAGGGTACCATATACCGTGTTACTCATTTTTGAACGTAGTTTTTGACGGCAGATGTTTGTCGTGAGGTGTGAAAGAGAATTCTATGGATGTTGAGCAGAAGATCGAGGGGGGAACCCCATTTCAGGAAGAGTGTAACACTCAACAGTTCTTTGTTGGTGGTGGGCGTGGTGCTATCTTAAATGATATAAAAAAGGCCCTGGAAGGTGGGATCGATCTTGTGACCCTGATTGGGGATGAGGGGAGTGGTAAAACTATGCTCTGCAAGATGTTGCAAGAGCAGTGGCAGACACAGCACAGGATACTTTTTTTGCCACAGATAGTTGAGTCTTTTGAAGATGTTGTTCGGGTTGCTGCCCAGGAATGCGGGGTCGATTATCCGGTGGATACCAACAGATCTGATGCCAGAAAGATTTTTCTGAACCTCATTGCTACGCTCAGGGCCAGGGGGGAGTCACTTCTTCTGGTCTGTGATGAAGCCGAAAAAATGTACCTTGCAACCCTGGAAAGGATTCGTAAGATCATTGACGATGTGAATAGGGAAGGGGGTGGTTTGCAACTGCTTCTGGCTGGTCGCAAGAGCCTTCGTGCTAATCTGGAACAGCTGGGGCTGTGTAACTTTGAAAATATCTCTGAAAAACAGTTCTTTATCTCGGTTCTTGATGATCACGAAACCTGGGACTATTTGAATTGTTGTGTCCAGGCTGTCCGGGGAGATGAGCAGGAAGTGTTCACCAAAGAGGCGGCGGCCAAGATTGCCTCCATGGGGCGGGGAAACCTGCGTCTGATTAATGTGTATGCCGACGAATCTCTCCGTTCCTCCAATGCGGACACCTCCTTTCTGGTTCTCCTGGATCATGTCAAGGACGACGGGGCAGAACCGGAGCTGTCAGTCTCACCAGCTACTCGTTTGTCACAGTTTTCCTGGACGCCTAAATATCTTATGGCCGTGGGGGGCATTCTCCTGGTGTTACTGATGTTCTTTGTCTTTAGTGGCGGTGGTGAAAAAAAACCTGTTATCTCTACTGTGGGGCTGGAGAGTAGTCCGTTTATTCCTGAAACTACCAAGGGTCCTGTGGTCTCCCCCGAGAAGGAGGTGGTGCCGGATGAAGCCGTAGTAGAAGAAGAGGTGGAAGAGGTGCCAAAGCCGGAGTCGCCAGCTCCAGTGCAGTACACTCCGGTGGAGATCTCTCCTGTGGAGATTGTGGAACGGACGGAAACTGGTACTGCGGCCTCCCAACTGCATACAATTTCTGCAGACAAGAGCAAACGGCTCATCTCTCCCCGTATTGAAATGGGACAGCGTAAAAAGTATGCCACAAAAGCTCAAAGCTCTTCACCATTGTCCGTCCCGGATAATGGAAACTTAAACGATCCGGTACTGGGGAAATACTTGCGTGCTGGGGTGGGCTGGAAGGCGGGAGAGCTGGACTCCAGCTTCAGTATACAGCTCATGTCGCTGAAGTCAGATCGGGCCCAGGAAAGTCTGAAACGTATCGTATCTCAGGCGGATTTCCAGACGGTTGCCGATAGGTTGGTAATACTCCAAAAGCCCTCTGAGCCTCCGGTGTTTCTGGTGTTTTATGGCGTCTATCCCAGCATGTCTGCTGCCAGGAATGCTCGAAATAATATGCCTATCTTTCTTCGCAACCGCCACCCCTATCCTGTATCTGTTCGGGGTGCTGTGGAAAAGGCTCGAAATGAATGAGGCTTAGCAGAACAGAGGGATTGAGTATTCTTGTTCTGGGAAGTATCCGGATGGAGGGGGATGCCTGTCGTAGTCGCTGTGCTTCTTCGTTAGTAGGTATTGTGAACCAGCTCCCTTTAAAGAATCACAGGAAACACAAGCAATGACAGAACAACACCCCCTGGAAACAATTTTCATCCTTGACGAAAGCGGGATCATCACTGCCTGCAGCCAGAGAGTTAAGCATGTTCTTGGCTGGTCACCCACGGAATTGCGGGGCAAATCCTTTGCAGAACTGGTTTTCCCAAGCTCAGACGGGCTCCCCTTTTCCACTCATTGGGCCCAAATAATAGCAAAAGACAAAGAAGAGATCTCCAGTTGGACAAGAGAGGAGATATTACTCCAGTGTGATGGCACCCCCATGCCAGTCGAGCTGCACATCTGTGCCCTACAGGGCCAGAATGGCCGCACCTTTATGCTGACCACCAACATCAACAAACGGCTCATACCGTCGGGATCTCAACTCGAAAAAATCGTTCGCAACCAATCCACCATCAACTTTATCCTGGAAGTCGCTCTCCTGGACGCTACTCTGGAAGAAATCCTCCGTAATATTTTGGAGTATGTCCTCAATTTTAGCATCCCCACTCTCCAGGATAAAGGGGCGGTGTTTCTGGTCGCAGACGAAAGCGAGCACCTCGTCCTCGCCGCCCAGAAAGGTTTTTCTCCAGAGCAGCAGCAACGTTGCAACCGTATTCCCTATGGCACCTGTTATTGCGGTCGGGCCGCCCTTTACGCAGAAATCCAATTTGCAGGCAATGTTGACCACGGACATGATATCCGAGTACAAAACGCCGCTCCCCATGGCCACTATTGTGTTCCCATCTGTTCTGGAGACAATCTGCTGGGGGTTTTGGCCCTCTATCTCCAGGAAGGACACACCCAAAATGACACAGAACATGATATGCTCAAGTCCCTTGGCAACATTCTGGCAGGGGTGATCCAACGCAAAACCATGGAGCAGCAAAGGCAACATCTGATCCATGAGCAACGGGTCATGATCAGTCACATCTCCAATGAAAAAAAATTTACTGAATCAATTATTCAGAGCATCAATGCCGGTCTCATCATTTGTAACCGTCAAAATGAGCTGATTTACATTAACCAGCATGGAAAAAACATCCTGAGCCAGTTTCTGGACCAGGGGGATTCCAACAGTGAGGAAGCAGATCGATTTTCAGCCATCCCGGCCATCCAACGTATGCTTGAACTTCGAGTAATGCGAGTAGATAAGCTCAACGAAATAATTCAGATCAATAAAAGAGGTGAAAAAAGAACCCTTCAATACTGTGTGGTTCCCAGAGAAAATGCCTTTGGGGAACGTGTCGGTAGTATTATACAATTTAAAGAGATTACAGAAACCGTCCGTCTCCGGCTAGAGATGGAAAAAATGAATCGACTTAGCACAGTGGCGGAAATCGCCTCGGCGGTGGCTCACGAAGTGCGTAATCCATTAGCCGGTATCAAGACTATGTCTCAGGCAATTGAAGAGAATTGCACCGAAGATGATGAAAATAAAGAGTATATCACAAGAATCATAAAACAGGTTGACCGACTCAATGCTCTGTTGACAGATTTTTTCACCTATGCCAAGCCAGGTAAGGCGAAGAGACAAGAAATTTCAATCCCTGACACCGTTCGTGAAGTTAGGCAACTGTTTAAAGTCAAACTCTTCAGCAAGAAGATTGCCCTGGAAGAATCTTACGCAGAAGGGCTACCCAAGATCTTTGTTGATCCAAACCAGCTCCAGCAGGTCTTGCTCAATTTAATGCTCAATGCCATTGATGCGGTTAGTAGTAATGGCAAAATCAGAATCAGTGCCCAATTAGCCGACCCCCAAATGAGGCAAATTCAAGGCGAACTCCTGCCAGAACTCAAAAAAAATACCACCTATGTTGCCATGTATTTCCAGGATGATGGCAAGGGGATGACTTCAAAAATCGAGGCCAAGGCTTTTGAACCGTTTTTTACCACTAAACATCACGGCACCGGCTTGGGCTTGGCTACGGTTTACAGAATTATCAACGCCAATGACGGCTTTATTACCATTGACTCTACCTACAAAAATGGGGTTGGATTTATAATGCTGTTTGAGAGTGTTGACCAGTGAGCAAGGTTTTAATAATCGAAGATAGTGAAGATCTCCGTTTTGCTCTAGTTAAGATCGTTGGCAAGCAAGGATACCAGGGATTTGAAGCCGGGAG
>CAYWMZ010000106.1:0-7210 GCA_964459485.1 uncultured Desulfocapsa sp.
CATTCTCAAGCAGGGTGTTGAACTCTGCCTGGTTAGAGAGAAGTTCGAGTTGAGTGATATCTTCGGGGAGGACACTTGGGTTGGCCTTAGCAAGGGTGAGAGCGCGTCCAAAGTGATCCTTGGCTCCATCCCAATCGGAAATGGTGAGAGACTTTTCACCCGCCTGCATCATACTGTTAAACTGCGCCCTGGGGAGTTTTTCACGGATATCAGCTAGGACGCGGGCCTTGATGGTGTCGGTCTTATTGGCAAGCTCTAAGGCCTTGGTGAAGCTGGATACTGCCTCCCCCCAGGCTTCTTTTTTAAAGAATGTATTACCATTGCGGCGGGCCTCTTTAAATGTAAGCAGGAGTTTTTTGGTTGACTGAGACACATATTTCCCGTCAAACATGGTTTTTCCGGCGAGGCCCTGGCGCATCTTGGCAGAGTTCAAGACACGATGAATTTTTCGAGTCATCGCTTCTTTCTCGCCCTGTTTAACCATCTGAACTTCGGCATTCAGCCTGAGGGCTTCGGTACATTTCTTCTCAGCCTGGGTGAAGTGGTTTTTATCTAGCAGATCTTGACATTCTCCGAATCGTTTTTGGGCCTTGCCCAGGCTTGATCCCAGGGAGAAATAGGTTACAATCAGAGTGATGACCAGGGCGACCGAGCCGCAGCCAAGCGCAATGACAAGCCACTTTTTGTTCACTGCTTTTTTGTCTTCAAAAAAGACCCTATTGCCTGATGTTTGGTCAGGCTTTTCCTCATTCTGTTCCTTATCTTTCGTTGAAGAATCGATAAAATCTGAATCATCACCTGCCCAGTCTCCAAGCAGGTCACTTGCCTGTTGTACCCGGTCTTTGGCCTGTTGAAGCATGGGATAATCGGAGACCAAAGATTCAACAGCCTTGTACTTCTCAAGGGCCTTTTTCTGTTTCCCCTGATGTTCAATGGTGTCTGCCTCTTGGAAGAGAGTCTGGGCCTGATTCAAGGCAGTTTGGGTCTGCTCCTCAAGTTCTTCACGACCTGTAAAGGATTCGTTAATGGATTGCAACTCACGGGACAAGGCCTGGAAACGTTTTTGTTTGGCTATGACTCGGAGACGGTCAGTGTCTATGGCGGAAGGATGAGGAGAGGGCTGTTCAAATGAAAAGGATTCCTCAAAATCATCATCGCCCAGGGTGTCAATGGTATCTGCCTCCAGAGCTTCATCTGTGCATGGAGCGGTGACTGCTTCACTCGGTTTGAAATTAGTAATTTCAAGGGGAAATTGATCTGAATGATCCCTGTACCATTCGGCCGCTTCTTCATTAAAGGCATTGGTTTTTGAGTAGACCTCGCCCGAAATCATTTTGGCAATATGGAGAATCAGTTTAACAATGGACTTATCCGCCTCCCAGGCATCACCAATACAGATGGCAGAGGAGTCAAAATCTGGATGAAAGGTAAGGCTGTCGGGGATACAGTTGGGGGGGAAATGTGGAAAGCCGAAGGGCAGGGATATGGTGATGCTGTGTTCGTCACAGTTGTAAACCTCCCCATCATTTTCACGACAAAGACCCTGTACCTTGTAAATAATGGTGTACTGGTCGGGGGTACTGCCCTCGCCGGGATTTATGCTGATGTTTGGAATATTGGTAAAGTATTCGCTAACTTCTTGATATACAGCCTCGAGTTTGTTGCTGGTTGTGTTCATAGCACAATACGGTGTCTGAAGAAAGCAGAATAATGACCAACTAAGCTCCTTGGCCAGTGATCTGAAAGTATAATGAATATGATAGATCTTGCCAGTATAGCAATAACTTCGGGTTAAAACAAAAAGATTTATTACAATAGTGATAAATTTATTTTTTTTATCACCAAGAGGGATTCGGTGTGGTAATCTAGGGGATAATGAAACAGCTCAAGGTATATTTTCGAATTAGCACCGACAATAACTGTCCTCTGTATGAAAAAGGAGAGTTACTTACCCTGTCGGATAAGGCTCTGTCCTGCCCCGAAGGAAAGGCAACGTGCCTGATCCTGGTACGGGAGATGACCACCATACTCTTCAAAATTCTAGATGCGGGTCTCGGTTCAGGCCAGGTTATGGATAAAACCTATAATTGCAGCGGCTGTACAGGGTTGATCAAGTTTCAGCAGGTTTCAGAAGAAGATGCCATGCATGACAATGATGTTCCTCTGGAGGCGCCACTTGATCCAAGAGATGCAGCACTTCTGGATGAGGTTCGTGATTTTCCCCTTATTAAGGCTATCCCGAAAGTTGATCTCAACAAGGTTGTGCGCAGTTTTCGTAAGGAACGTCTTCCAGAAAACTTCACTTTTATCACCAAGGGCCAGAGTTGTCTCTATCTCTATCTGATTCTGAACGGGGAGATTGTTGTTCGTGATAGCTCGCTCACCATTGCCACTCTCAAGGCTGGAGATATCTGCGGGGAGATGAGTTATCTTGGCGGGGAAGGTGCCGGGGCCGATGTGAGGACTATTACCGAGGCTGAAGTTCTCTCCATATCAGGGGATGAATTCAGTAAATTACTGGATAGGATTCCAGAGTTGCAGCTCTTTATGGCCAAAATCTTGGTAAAGCGTCTTACTGAATCAAATGCCAGCCATTTTGATACCTTCGATGCCTGTATGAGTGGCTGGATTCGGGAAATGCCCCCCGCTGAGTTGTTTCAGATCTTTCATATGAATCAAAAGACTGGGGTACTGTCCCTGGATCTTCCCCGGGGGGAGGCCAAGGTTTCGTTCCGGGAAGGATGCGTGATTAACGCCCACTACCGTGACAAAGTAAATCAGGCAGCGATTTTTGCCATGCTTGGGGAGAAAGAGGGACGTTATATCTTTACCACCGGACTTTCCCCTGAAGAGATGAAGGCCGCAGAGATTGGTGACTTTATGATGCTCCTGATGGAAGGGATTAAGCGAGTCGACGAATCCGGCGAAGAGGAGTAGGTGCTAAAGACTCTGTGCTCAGTTCTGGAATGGTGGTAGATCCAGGATCTCCATAAAACTGCTGACGTGATACTCTGCTGCCAGCTGCTGATTTTTAAATGCAATAAGTCGCATACCGCATCCTGCGGAATGCTCCCGGTCTATAATGGAGTCTCCAATATAGATGGCCTCATCTGCTGTGCAGTTACAGTGTTCTAGTATCTCAAATAGGGCATCCGGGGCGGGTTTGGAGCGCTTTGCATTCTCCGCTGTCATCACCTTGACGAAATACTTTTTGAGCTTGAATATCTCCAGGATGGGTTCCATGGTGTTGGTACGATTGGTGGAGACGGCCAGCTGATATTTTGGTGCACAGCTATCGAGAAAGGGAATAAGGTCTTCCTCCATCTTCATATACTGGAGGAAGGGGGCGTATCCCGTCTCTAAACGGAATTGATCAACATCCTGAAGATCCTGCCCCGGGTAGTGGCGAAAGATATGACGGGTTGACTCGTGTACGTTATGGATATGGACAAACTCTAATTCCTCTTCATCCATGGAAGGGTAGCCGAAATGATTGAGAAGATGATTGTAGTAGGTCTGGTTGGCAAACTTAGAGTCAAACATGACCCCGTCACAATCGAATATAACCAGTTTCAGTTTCATGGGTTCACCGTCATCTCAAACAGTATGATCTGCAACCACTGAATTCCATAGAGGAGGAGCGTCTCGTCGTCCTTGCAGGCATCTTTACAGGCTGAATAGTCTTCCTGCTGCGGCAGATTGCCTTGATCCAGCAGGGTTCGAAAACGGTCAAGGTCATAGAGCGCCAGGACGAAGTATTCCGTCTGCTCCTTGCTCAGCTGCATTCCAGTACGAATTTTATCGTGTTGGAGCACTATGGCTACTTTATCATTACAGTTGTTGTACTCTTCCAGGCCCTGGTCGTTGCAGTATTTAAGGGCAGTCTGGGGCTCATTCTCTTCAAAGCCATTACAGTGCGGCTCCCTCAGAAGCACAAAGAACTCGGTGAGGGAGTTGTTACTCTCACGGATGGCGGCCCGTCCCATGGGATAGGTTCGGCAGGCACCGGGGCGGCCGGAGTAGACTGTACATCCCGTTTCTGCCACAAAGACGCAGGAGGCCTGCCCGTCATCCACCATGGTCAGGTAGAAACGGGGAAAGGCATCCTCTGACTCCTGTTCCCGGATCACATAGCGTTCCAGAAAACTAGTTGAGTTCAGTTGCGTCTCCTGTTTGAGGCGCAGCACATCGTATGGAGTGAGGGCCAGTTCCAGTTGACGACAGCAGTCGGTAAAGCACCTGACTTGGGGGTGACAGGCAAAACAGAAGGCCTCGTCACTTGCTATGCGAGTCACATCCTTGGGGAGCTGAAGTTGAGCCATTTCTATTTTACTTTGTTAGGCCACAGGGTGACTATCGGACTGGCAATAAAGACAGAAGAGTAGGTGCCCACAACGACACCAAGGAGCAGGGCCAATGCAAAATCATGGATAACGGAGCCTCCGAAGAAGAACAGGGCCATTAGGGTCATGGCTGTGGTTAGTGAGGTGACAAAGGTACGGCTCATAACTTCGTTGATACTGCGATTAATCTGCTGCAACAAAGAATGGTCTTCAGATTTTTGCATATTTTCACGAATACGGTCAAAGATAACCACAGAGTCATTGAGTGAATACCCAGCCAGGGTGAGAAGGGCTGTGACAATAAGAAGGGTTATCTCAACGTTCAGCAGCCAGCAGATACCCAGCACCACAATGACATCATGGAAGGTGGCGATGGCTGCGGCAAGTCCAAAACGGATATCAAAGCGCATGGCCAGATAGATAATAACCCCGATAAGGGAGATGAAAATGGCCTGAATAGCCTTATTACGCAGGACAGCACTCACAGAAGAGCCAATATCTGACTGGCTCTCCAGCACAAAACCCTTCTCTGGCATTTTGGTGGTAAGCAGGGTGGTGACCTGGTCACTCACATCATGGATGACCTCTTCAGACTTCTTGATCTTGACGATGAGCCGATGTTCTCCTTCAACCTTCTGAAGGTTGGCCTCTTTCAGTCCATTATCACCAAAGATGCTTCGTACTTCATCCATAGTAAAATCGGTTGTTGCCTTGTATTGAAGGAGAGATCCACCTGAAAAATCTACCCCCATGTTGGCCTTGCCACGGGCAATCTGGACGCAGGCTATCAGTCCAATGAGTACCAGGGTACCGGAAAGGGTATAGGTAATCTTGCGTATCTTCATAAAGTCAATATTGGGCTTCTTTATAAACTCCATAAAGGAGAGCTTCTTTAGAGCCCGAAAGGAGTACAGAGTATCAAACATCAGCCTTGAACAAAATAGTGCTGTAAAGAGGTTGAAGATAATACCAAGGGACAGGGTGATGGCAAATCCTTTGATGGGGCCGGTGCCAAACATAAAGAGGGCCATGGCAGTGATTAGGGTTGTGACCTGGGAATCGACGATGGTCCAGAAGGCCTTGCCAAAACCTCCATCTACGCTGGATTTTACCGATTTACCGAGAGCATACTCCTCACGCATTCGTTCAAAGATAAGGACATTGGCATCCACTGCCATTCCTATGGAGAGGATGATGCCTGCGATACCGGGCAGGGTCAGGGTGGCATTGAGGATCGCAAGCCCTGTGAAAAGGAAGAGGATGTTCAGGATCAGCGCAGTGTTGGCTATGATCCCTGAGAGCCGGTAGTAGATTGCCATAAAGGCAAGAACGATCATGGCACCAAAGATACCTGAGGTCATGCCTTTATTAATGGAGTCCTGGCCGAGGCTTGCGCCAACGGTCATGTTCTGGATAATATCCACGGGAGCGGGCAGGGCACCGACTCGAAGGACAATGGCGAGGTCTGCCGCCTCTTCATGGGTGAAACTGCCACTGATCTGGGCTGAGCCGCCCAGTATTTTTTCACGAATAACTGGGGCGGAACGCACTATATCATCCAGGACAATAGCCATACGTTTGCCGACGTTTTCCCCGGTGAGCTTGGCAAATACCCTACCACCTTTGGAGGTGAAATCAATTGAGACGTAGGGTTCGTTAAACTGATTGGAAATCCGTACCTGGGCATTTTTGACCATCTCTCCTGTCATCAGGATCTGAGTGTTGAGGAGGATAGGGCGGATGATATCCTTTCCGGTCTTGCTGTCGGTGTCTTTTTCTATATAGATCCTGGTGTCTTCAGGAAGGCGGTTTTGCAAGGCACGGTTGAGTTTGGCCAGCTCTTTGTGGTCGGTCCAGGTTCCGTTCCACTGTCCTGCCTTGAGGGCCTCTTCGGCCATGAGGCCGATATTGATACCAGCGGAGTCGGCAACCTTTTTAAACTCGAGTTGGGCCGTATCACCCAGGAGCTTTAGGGCGCGTTTGGGATCTTTGACCCCGGGAAGCTGGACCACAATTTCTGCCTCACCCTGACGGATAATCACTGGCTCTGCCACACCAAACTGGTCAATCCTGTTTCTGATGATCTCCAGGGACTGCTCCACGGCATGGGTACGGATAAAGTCGATTTCAGAACTTTTGAGGCGGACGGTAACCTTGGGGAATGAGCCCTCTTTGGCATCCACCTTGACATCAATTTCAGGGAAACTGTCTTTTACCACTTGGTTCACAGTGTCGATGGCACCAGAGTTGGGAAGGGTGAAGAGAACCACATTTTTGTCGGATTTTGTCCGAACAGCACTGATTCCCTGGTCTTTCAGGAGGTCTTTGAGCTCATTGGCGGCAAGTTCCAGAGAGTCTTCTTCGGCTTTGTCGAGGTTGACTTTGAGCACTAGATGCATGCCACCTTGAAGATCAAGTCCTAAACGCAGACCCTCAGGGGCCAGATATTTCTGCCACCAGTCAGGGGTGGAGTCACAGAAAGAAGGGATGATGGTGACAATGGAGAGCGCAACTACAAAAAGTAGCGCAGAAATTTTAAGTTTGAGTGATGTGTTCATTCAGAATCCTGGAATAAAAATACGGGTAGTTGATTTCAGCAGGTACTTCAACAGAATAAAACTACGGCGATTATACTGTACTGCTTGAATCTTGCAAGGTTTCAGAGCTATTTTTCCGATTAATGGCGGAGGCGTGGCAGGCACCACCAAAACCGTTGTCGATATTCACCACAGCCAGGCCCGGGGCACAGCTGTTGAGCATCCCCAGAAGTGCTGCAATTCCACCAAAACTGGTGCCGTAGCCGATGGAGGTAGGCACCGCCACCACAGGGCAGCTGCACATCCCGCTCACCACACTGGGCAGGGCTC
>CAYWMZ010000107.1:0-7158 GCA_964459485.1 uncultured Desulfocapsa sp.
TAGGAATATTCAAAGTTGAATCAGTCCATTTACCATTCATGTCGCTGTAAAAAAGCCAGCACCTCATGGATCTGATCCCGCTGTTCACTGCTTAGTTTTGCCCGTAGCGTGGTCCAGACCCCTTTGTTACCCGCCATGGCAAGCTCCAGATTATCCACCACCCGGTGCATCTCAAAGACGGTGGGTTTTTGGAATTTGCGGCCGATACCTGCTGCGGCAATCTCCGGTTCGTCCAGTTTTAACAGGTTGATCTGCTGTCCAAACCAGGCAGAACCACTGTCGGGAGTAGTCTTGCCGGTGATGATATCCATCATGGTGGTCTTCCCTGCACCGTTGGGTCCAATGATACAGCGCAGTTCGCCGTCTCCGATATAGAGGTTCAGGTTGTTGATGGCCTTAAAACCGTCAAAACTGACGTTTAATCCTTCCAGATAAAGAATAACTCCATGGCTGAGATCCAGATCCGGTGGTGTGTCCGGGATCAGAAAGTCAAAGACCTGATCTCGGCGCATAAAGTGACGCACGGCATCGAGACTTTTCATATCTTCTCCTCCCTGCGGCGGGCTAAGATTCCGGTAATACCCCGTGGTAAAAAGAGGGTCACCAGCACAAAGAGGGCGCCCAGTGCAAAGAGCCAGGCATCGGGCATGGCTGCGGTGAGATAGCTCTTGGAGTAGTTCACCAGTAAGGCTCTTGTCACCGCCCCATAGAGAGTGGCCCGTCCGCCAACTGCCACCCAGATTACGATTTCAATGGAGCCCAAGGGGGAGAATTCATTGGGGTTGATTATTCCCACCTGCGGGACATAGAGGGCACCGGCCACCCCTGCCAGCATGGCCGAGAAGGTAAATATCCACAGCTTGACGTTTTCCACCCGGTAGCCGATAAAGCGGGTTCGATCCTCCTGATCCCGAATGGCGGTACAGACCCGGCCCAGCCGTGACCGGGTAATATAGAGACAGCTCAAGTAGCCAAAGCCCAGAGCCAGGCCCGAGGCGATAAAGAGCCCGGCACGGGTGACATCAGATTGCAGGGAGAATCCCAGAATATCCTTAAAATCGGTGAGTCCATTATTACCGCCAAAGCCCATTTCGTTGCGGAAGAAGGCCAGTAGCAGGGCGTAGGTCAGGGCCTGGGTGATGATGGAGAGATAGACTCCGGTGACCCTGGATCTGAATGTTAGCCAGCCAAAGACAAAGGCCAAAACGCCTGGCACAAAGAGCACCATCAACATGGCAAACCAGAACCACTGAAAGCCGTGCCAGAACCAGGGCAGATGCTCCCAGTTGAGAAAGACCATAAAGTCGGGGAGGATGGGATCGCCATAGACTCCGCGGCTGCCGATCTGTCTCATGAGGTACATACCCATGGCGTAGCCGCCCAGGGCAAAGAAGGCACCGTGGCCCAGGCTTAATATTCCAAGATAGCCCCAGATCAGATCCACCGCCACCGCCATCAGGGCGTAGCAGAGATACTTGCCAAGTAGGGTCATGGTGTAGGTGGAGATATGGAACACGCTGGATTCCGGCAGCAGCAGATTACAGGCAGGTACCAGCACAGTGACTAGAGCCAGGAGTGTCAGGGTTGCACTGCTGCCCCGGTCCTTATTGAGGAGCTTCATAATAAACATAGCTTCTTACTCCGCAGCACGGCCCTTCTGAGGGAATAATCCCTGGGGCCGTTTCTGGATAAAGAGGATGATAAAAACAAGAATCAGGATCTTGGCTAGAACTGCTCCGGCCCAGGGTTCAATAAACTTATTGGCCACTCCCAGGGTAAGCCCTGCCACCAGGGTGCCCCAGAGATTGCCCACTCCGCCAAAAACCACCACCATAAAGGAGTCGATGATATAGGCCTGGCCAAGATTTGGGCCCACATTGGTGAGCTGGGCCAGGGCCACGCCTGCAATTCCTGCAATCCCGGAACCCAGACCAAAGGTGAGTGCGTCTACCCGTGCCGCTCGCACTCCCATGGCCCGTGCCATATTGCGGTTCTGGGATACGGCCCGCACCTGGAGTCCCAACGAGGTCTTACGCATCAGGATATAGAGCCCGGCAAAGACCAGCAGGGAGAAGATCAGGATGGTGATACGGTTGCTGGTGAGTGACAGGATGGGATTCAGCTCGATGGAACCGCTCATCCAGGCGGGTGTGGCCACACTGCGATTTAAGGGGGAGAAGATACTGCGCACCGTCTGTTGCAGAATCAGGCTGATGCCGAAGGTGGCAAGCAGGGTCTCTAAAGGGCGGCCATAGAGAAAACGGATCACCGAGCGTTCAATGATAATACCGGTGATACCTGAGACCATAAAGGCCGCAGGGATGGAGAGGAACAGGGCAAGTCCGATTGAATCCGGCATCAACTGCTGGATCACATAGGTGGTGTAGGCCCCAAGCATTATGAGTTCACCATGGGCCATATTAATGACCCCGATGACCCCGAAGGTGATGGCAAGGCCGATGGCCGCCAGCACCAGCACCGAGCCGAGACTGAGCCCGAAGAAGAGTTTTTCAACCAGCCCGTAAAAGGAGCTTCGGGACTCTATGGAGGCCAGGGTCTCTTCGGCCATCTTGCGGACTTCAGGTGTAAGCTCTTTGCTGAGCAGTGTTGTGAGTTCATTGCGTACCGCAGGCTGCAGGTTACCACCCAGTGTGGCCAGGGCAGCAAGGATATGCTCTTTATCTGTGGCCCGCAGCCCCGTAATGGCCATGGCCGTTTCGAGCTCTTCACGCACCTTGGCATCTTTCTCCGTTGTCAGGAGTTTTTCAAGGAGCAGGGAGTCGTCTGCTGTGAGACTCGTGGTGAGTTTGCTCACCGCAGCAAGGCGTGTTGCGGCATCGGGGCTTGAGAGATCTATGCGTGCCAGAACTCCTTTTAAGTATGTTCGTAAACTGTTGTTAATGGTTATTTTTTTTAGTTTCCGCTTCTTTACCGTGCCACGATCTGCGCCATCCATAACGGAGCTGATGGTCGCCTTTGAGCCTTTAATATGGGCATAGACCAGGGTGCTGTCCTTCTTGGTACGATAGAGCTTGGCTCCAAGGAGTGCCTCGAGGATCGTTTTTGATCTGGGGTCGCCACTTGCGGCGATATCCTGGATAGCCTGCTCCTTTTCCTTGAAATCACCCTTTACAAGCATTGCTGTGCCTTTGCTGAACTGCGGGTTTTCAGGAGCGGCCAGGGCCCTTGGCACCGGACCGAGCAAGAGTGCTGCAATCAGGAGGATTGTGACATGGAAGGGGATGCAAATCGATTGGAGAAACATGGTGGGGCCTTCTCGTTTAAACACTTAGGAGATAATTCGGCAAGGCCGCAGACCGAAATAACTATCGGTCTGCGGCACATAGAGGAGTATCTGTTTACTACTCCTTATTCAGTACCTGTACACTTTCCGGTCTTCACGTTAAAGCTGCCGCAGGAAAGCGGGCTGCGCCAATCAGAGATAAGGTCTTTGGAACCTTCCAGAAAATCAGACCAGGCGTCTCCTGCAACCATGCCAGGGGTCTGCCATACTACCTCAAACTGACCGTCTTCCTGGATCTCTCCGATGAGTACGGGCTTAGTGATATGATGGTTGGGCATCATGGCAGCATAGCCTCCGGTGAGGTTGGGGACAGTCACCCCGATGATGGCATCCTGAACCGCTGTGGGATCGGTGGTTCCAGCCTTTTCAACGGCTTTAATCCACATATTAAATCCGATATAATGGGCCTCCATGGGATCGTTGGTGACCCGTTCTTCACTTCCTATAAATTTATGCCAGGACTCGATAAAGGCATCATTTCCTGCATTATCCACGCTCATAAAGTAGTTCCAGGCTGCAAGGTGACCAACAAGGGGTTTGGTGTCGATACCAGACAACTCTTCTTCACCAACAGAGAAGGCAAGCACGGGAATGGTGTCGGCGGTGATCCCCTGGTTACCAAGCTCTTTATAGAAAGGGACATTGGCGTCACCATTGATGGTGGAGACCACAGCGGTCTTTTTTCCCTCAGATCCAAATTTCTTGATGTCTGAGACGATGGACTGCCAGTCGGAGTGACCAAAGGGAGTGTAGTTGATCATAATATCTTCTGCTGCCACACCCTTGGACTTGAGGTAGGCCTCTAAAATCTTGTTGGTGGTTCTGGGGTAGACGTAATCGGTACCGGCCAGGACCCAGCGTTTTACACCCATTTCATTCATGAGGTAGTCCACGGCAGGGATGGCCTGCTGGTTGGGAGCAGCTCCGGTGTAGAAGACATTTTTGGAGGATTCTTCACCCTCATACTGTACCGGGTAGAAGAGCAGGGAGTTCAGCTCTTCAAAGACTGGCAGGACGGATTTTCGTGACACGGATGTCCAGCAGCCAAAGACCGCGGCCACCTTATCTTTTTGAATAAGCTCACGGGCCTTCTCGGCAAAGAGGGGCCAATCGGAAGCGGGGTCAATGACCACGGCTTCCAGTTGTTTACCAAGTAGGCCGCCCTTCTTGTTCTGCTCATCAATGAGCATCAGCATGGTGTCTTTAAGGGTGGTTTCGCTAATGGCCATGGTACCGGACAGGGAGTGCAGGATTCCAACCTTAATGGTATCTGCGGCCAGGGCCTGACCTGCAAATATGGATACTAGGGATAGGGCGCAGCCTAAGGTAGCTGCAAGTAGTTTTGATTTCATCTTCTCTCCTTTCTGGAAAATGCTAAAGTGACCCCGCTTCTGTCAGGCGGAGCATAGTATGCTTCTGTGGGAGAGATTGCACAGGCTGTGCCAGATAGGGAGGGATGGAAGTGGATGATGGGTTATGTGGTTGAACTGGCGTAGTGAAATGAATTCCCTATATTGCGGGGAGCAGTGGGAAGGTGGACAATGGCACCAAAATGTAACAATAAATACACCAAATGTGACAATAATGGTGAGTTTTAAAACCTCAGAGAAGCCTAACGTTCAATTTTGTAAAAAAGTGTCCTTGGGGGGCTACTGCTCCATCTCAGCCAGCAGGGCCTTGAGGATGGTGGGGAGGGTTTCAAATACCTTCCGGTATTCACATCTGATATCGGTTATGACGTGCTGCATGTTGGCGATGGGAACCGAATTCCTGGCCTGCTGTTCCAGTGTGGCCAGAAGATGCATCAGACATATGGCCCCAGCCTGGCCCGAGGCGGATTTAAACTTATGACTCACAGTGACAATATCTGCACAATTCTCCCTGCTGACGGCTTGGTTGAGATCCTTGATATAGCACTTAGATTCCATGATATAGTCGGTGATCACGAGTTGGAGGAGTTTGCCCGACTGTTCATTTTCAATATCCTGGTACTCCTTGAGTACAGAGATGTCGATGGGGGTTCCGCTATCCGGCTTGAGGGGAGTTTCGCATCCGCAGCCCTTCTGTTGTTTATCCTCTACTCTCCCGAGAGTCCAGGAGTAGAGGGTGTCGATGAGCTGCTCCTGACGAAAGGGTTTGGCTAGATAATCATCCATGCCAGAATCCAGAGCTTTCTGCCGGTCTCCGCTCAGGGCGTTGGCGGTGAGGGCGACGATGGGGGTTCGGGTTTTGGTTCCGGCTTCGAGGAGACGGATCTGGTAACTGGTTTCATAGCCATCCATAAGGGGCATCTGGCAGTCCATAAAGATAAAATCAAAGGATTTTTTCTGGTAGAGTTCCATAGCCTCAACTCCATTACAGGCAACGTCAGTCTTTAGTCCTAGGTCTTTAAGCATTCCAAGCAGTACATCACGGTTTACCTTGCTATCTTCGGCGATAAGGAGCCGCAGATTACTCTCACCAAGGAGATGACGGCGGACAGAGTCGTCATGAAATGGAGTTGTGTCGCTCTCTTCATCACCGCGGCCAAGGATGCTCAGTACAGTATTATGGAGTTGCTGGCGGCGCAGTGGTTTAAATATAAATTCATCGAAAATGGCATCTTTCTCTAGCTTTTCAGACTCCTGGATACAGGACAGGAGCAGGATGGGAGGAAGAACCTTGCGCAGTTCACGCAGGGTGGCAGTAAATTCTGCCCCGTCCATAAATGCCATTTTTCGGTTGACCAGAAGAAGGTCAAAGGCTGCAAGGTTCTGGGGCATGGAGAGATGGCTGAGGGCCTCCTTACTGCTGCTAAAGCCATGCACGGAAGCCCCCCAGTGAACAAGGTGTTCCTGAAAGGAGAGCCTGTTTGTGTCACTGTCCATGATGATACCGATGTGGAGTCCTTGAAGATCTTTGTCAGCAAAGAGTCCTCCTGCCTGGCCGAGCTGGGTAACCAGGTGCATGGTGAACACAGAGCCCTTGCCGATTTTACTGGTCACTGTAAGGCTGCCCCCCATGGCCTTCATTAACTGGCGGGAGATGGAGAGACCGAGTCCGGTTCCCCCATATTTCCGGGTGGTGGAGCCGTCGGCCTGAATAAAGGAGTCAAAGATGGTAACAAGGGCCTCCTTACGGATTCCGATGCCGGTGTCTTCAACTGAAAAGAGGAGGTGGCACTCTTCCTGGTGGAGCTCGGCTTGACAGCGCACCAGGATCTGTCCCTTTTCAGTGAACTTAATGGCATTGCCAATGAGGTTGGTCAGAACCTGGCGAATACGCTGCATATCACCGATCAGTTCGGCAGGCATGTGGGGTGAAATAGCAGTTACCAGCTCTATCCGTTTTTTCCAAGCCATGGTCGCAAACATTCCCATGGTTTGTTCCACCAGGAGTGCGGGGTCAAAGGCAACATCTTCAATCTCCACTTTCCCCGACTCTATCTTTGAGAGGTCGAGGATATCACTGATAAGAACCAGCAGACTCTCTCCGGATTCGTGGATAGTGGCCAGAAAGTCCCGTTGTCTGGAACTCATCTCTGTCTTGGCCAGGAGGTTGGCCATGCCCAGGATACCGTTCATGGGGGTACGGATCTCATGGCTCATGGAGGCCAGAAATTGAGATTTGGCTTGGTTGGCCAGTTCGGCACGGTGTTTTTCCTCTTCAATAAGGGCGGTACGCTCCCGAACCTTGTCCTCAAGAGACCTCTGGTATTCGGCAAGCTGCTGATCCCTGGATTCAAGCTGGCCAAGCATATGGTTGAAACCGGCCACCAGTTCGCCAACTTCATCCTGGCTTTCCTGCTGAACGCGACGACTGAAATCACGATCACGGGCCACATCGGCCACCCCTTCGGAAAGCCGTTGGATGGG
>CAYWMZ010000108.1:0-7141 GCA_964459485.1 uncultured Desulfocapsa sp.
GGATGGCCTTGATATATATAGTTCCTCCAATACCGTAACCGAAGCTATCCCCGGAGTAACTCTGAACCTCGTAAAGGCCGATGCCACAGTCTCAACCAAGGTATCAGTGGCCCTTGACAACAGCTCCATTAAAGGCAAAATCAATGCCTTTGCCACCGGTTACAACGATGTCATATCCTTTATCACCAGCCAATCAACCTTAGGTGATACAACAGGCGGTGTACTTTCTGGAGACTCTGGGATCAATGCTATGAAGAGACACCTGCAGGATTGGCTCACTACCCAGTTCAGTAACAGTGGTTCTTTTGGTTCCTTATCTGAGCTCGGCCTTGAAACCCAAAAAGACGGTACGATTAAAGTGAACGATACCGTACTTTCAGCTGCTATTGATACCAACATTGACAGTGTTGTCTCACTCCTCACTGGCCCAAATGGAGATGATGGAATTGCCGCTACCTTTCAGTCCTACCTTGACAGCCAGACCAGTTCTACCCAGGGTATGCTCGCCGGCAGAAAGACCAATATCGACAGTGGAATAAACAGAATTGATGATAGAATTGCGCAGATGGAGAGACGACTGGCAAAACGCGAAGAAACGATGCGGAAACAGTTTAATGCCATGGAACAGCTGGTCAGTGTCATGAATGCCCAATCCAGTTTCCTGACGCAGCAGCTCTCATCTCTTGATAACCTGTGGAAAAGATAATCATGAACGCCTATACCAATCAATACCAGCAGAACCATATCGCCACAGCTTCGAGGGAACAGATCCTGCTGATGCTCTACGATGGTGCCATTCGTTTTGCCAAACAGGCTAAACAGGGCATCATTGATGAGGATATGGAAATTAAAGGACGGTATATAGGAAAGACCATGGCCATTATTTCCGAATTTTCCACATCCCTTGATCATGAAGTTGGTGGGAAAATTGCAGCAGATCTTGACGCACTCTATAACTATATTATAAATGAGTTGTCAAAAGCCAATGTCAAAAACACAACGGAACCTCTTGATATCGTAATAGGTATGTTACAGGATCTTCGCAACACATGGGCTGAGGCCATTGAGATAAACACCATTGAAAACCAGGAGACAGGAAGTGTTTCACGTCGTGAAGCCACTGCCTAGGGATATAATGGAAGCAAACAGCATGCTTGAATTCTATATCGAGAGTTACAAAACCTTACTGAGAAGTGCCCAGCAATTCCCTCAAAACCTTAGTGCCATACAGCCCGAAGAAGTCATGGCAGAAAGCCAGAAGCTTCAGGAACAGCAGAAAGAACTCCGACGCCATGACCAACTGATGCTGCAAGCCTTGAAAGAAACAGATCATGACGAAATTGACTGGAACAAAGTGAGAGAATGCCAGGAACTCATTCAGCAGGTTGTGGATATATTTGACACCATATCCATGAAGGCTCATACCCATAAGACCATGTTGGCTGAGGAACTCAAAAAGGTATGCAAGGGTATTCAGGGACTAAAAGGATACTCCTCTGGAAAGACCCATTCAGGAACTCTGTTGAAAAGCCGCTTTTAATAAGGGGTATATATCATCTTTCCCTACCATATCCTCCGCCCATGCCAACTCATCTATGGCCTCTTGGAGCAACAACAGGCCCTCTTCGTATACCTCGCCAGCCCTCTCGCTGGAGTCAAAAAAGATAAGTGTTGAGTACCAGGTTGCCAAGAGGTCTATCAGGAGCCGAGAATAGATATCCACTCTCAGGTCACTTTCAGAATCCCGGCATTCCTTCACAACGGCATACACGGTGCAATCGACCATTGCCGTAAAGTCTTTCCATTGGAAATCATCGAGTATAATTTTTTCCTTTAACTTTTCCTTGAAAAGTTTAATCAACTCACCGCCACTAGTTGGATAACTTGTATAATTCACCCCTTCAGCTGCAACTTTGAATGAAGAAAGAATTGTGTGAACATCCCGCTTCTTTTCTTTATAAAATCCAAACTTAATCCTTGATGATTGTTTGGGTTTAGCGCCCTTTACCATGGCACCATTTGAAAGATTAAAAAAGTTAATTCTATCTCCACATTTTTCTATACACCTTTCTACATTAAGCCGGGTCTGGGTGAGAAATGGGTTTGACTGAATACCACCTTTTGCACCAAAATTGGCAGCCATCAAAACCTGTTTCATCTCTGTTGTCTGCGTAAATATTTCTTTGCTTTTGTCCTCTATATCCTTATAAAAAGAACTTGCCGAGTGATGCTTTTCTATGGAAAAGTAGCCAAAATCACAACCCAACAGATATAACTCCTTAGGCTGACAGAAGCATGCAAAAGAGAAGGTGAAATTTGTCGTTGACGGATTCATACAGGGTAACGACACCTTCATCTCAACTGGAGATGCCTTATCGTAGCTGGCACAAAGAAATACGTTTCCTGCAAAATAATCCACCGTCTCTTCGTTGGCATTACTAAAGACTACCGTAGGTACATCATTAGACATTTCCATGGTGACCAGCCCTTTGGCCGTCATATGAGACTCCAAGGTGAATTGAAAGTCAGGCCTAATACCATTGGCCTTTAGAGAACTGACGGCACTGGCTACTGCAAAAATAATCAACTTATCCTTATTTTTTTTCAACCAGGTAAGATCCTCATCCAGAGATGGGCCTGTAGCTACCACTGCAATACGAGACTTTCTCGACAACTTTGGGGAAAGGCTTAGAAAAGGGAGCTCATTAGAAAGATTCTGGCTGGCATGTTGGATCCCTAAAATCTCAAATTCAATGGGATAAATAACACTGGCTAGCGTTGCCTGATACATCTTGAATGATTCTAAAAAGAATTTATTCTTTTCATGTGCATAGCCTGGCAGGACTCTGGTCCACATTTGAGTGCTAACTCTGTAGTTTGAGAAAAAACTATGGATCGGTTGAGCATCTGTGTCAGGGCCTATACTGATCATCATTCTATCGAAGCGCTTATAGAGTTGCTCATAATCCAGAAAGTAACAGGACACTTCGAACCGTTCTGGTTCCGGCTCTATAAGCAGTATGGAATCGACCTCAGTTCTGTCCAAAAAGTAATCAATATGGAGCCCATGAAACACCCCAAGAAAGATGACTGGCGGAGAAAAACGCCTTCCATCGGGCAATTCTTTTAGATTGATTTTACGTTGTGAGAAGAGGATGGGATATTCAGGAAACTTTGTCATCAACTTCCTATGCATTTTCTTGATGGGTGTATGATGCATGGGATACTTGTCCGGCGCCACCACCTGAAAGTTAAAAAGATCCACCCAGGTATCATGAATCCAATCACCGAGTACCTCAGCAAATCTATCTAAGCCGACATTGGGGTACTCCATGGCTCCAGTCTCTTCATTGACAACATCTACAAAGGAATCGGTGAGATTTAGACAATATGGACATTTTACAGACTGAAAATAACGAACGACCTCCGGAAACCTTTCCTTTAAAAAGATAAGATTTTTTTCATACTGCTCACTTAGAATTGATGGTCTCTCTTCTACCGTAGCCATTTTCAGACGATTTATCATACTGTCTTGCATCAGTTACTCCTCACAGGCATTACTTACAGTTCCGAAACACTTTCCTTCAAGTTCAACCATCAAGTCAATATTTAGTCGATTTTGATATGAATCTTGCTAATTGCCTCTTCAGCAAGGGAAACGGCAACATCTCTTGACTGGGACACGGCCATCAGCACCCCGGCCCTTGCAGGATGCGAATCTATGGGACAAATTCTGTCACCGACTGCGACCCGGATCTCGCAGTATTCAATTCCAGGAACAGACTGTGCTTGCGATCCCCCCTTTATGGCCCGAATAACCCCTGGCTCAGGAAAAAGATAACGCTGACACACCCCTCTTTGAAACTTTGGAACTAATTCCTCTGCTAACACTACATGTCCCATACATTGCCTGATGGCGGCTCCAAGGATATCGACACCGGTATTACTTGGAATCGAATGCGAACAGAAGTACCCGCCGCTAAGCCGAGCCGCAAGTTCGATAATATGGGGAATACCATTATGAACAACAATATCCCCCTTTACGACACCACACTTGATGCCCAGGGCAGCAGTCCCCTGCTGAACGAGCTCTTTTACTCTCTCCTGAGTACCTTCATCCAGCATAGAGGGCATTTCCCCACCATTCTCTATGATATTTGGAGCGTATCTATCAAGAAACTCATAGTTGCGATCGGAAAAGCCAGGGGTGTGAATAGTTCCATCAATCACCAGGGATTCAGTACTCACCTGGGGGCCACTCAGGTACTCTTCCACCATCACCCTATCCGTTGGGGAAAAGTTCTTTGCATTTTGATACGCCCAGCTGAGATCGATCCCTTCACGGAGTAGCAATACTCCCCGGGCCCCTCTGGAATCGACAGGTTTTAAGACAAGGGGCAGGCCACGACTGAGCACAATCTCCTGAAGATGGTGTGCTGAATCCACCATTTGGTACCAGGGAATAGAGAGATCGGCCTGCGTAAAGGCCTCTTTCATCGCAAATTTATCGATTGCGAGTCGGGCCGACTCTGCTGAAATACCGACCAATCCCAGAGCCTCTGCAACGGCAGCAACGGTATGGGGCACATCGGAGGCTATGCAGATCACTCCGTTAATGGCACGCTTGGTGCTATGATAAGCCTTTGCGGCTGCAACGGTTGCTGCGACATCATAGGTTGAGGCCAAGAGAAAATCATCGGCGAGAGCCATACCCGGTGCATTCCTGTCACCGTCACTTACCACCACATGATATCCAAGCTCACGCCCCTTCCGTATCCCTGGTATGGCCTCAATTCCGGCACTTATAATCAGAAGAGTTTCCCTCAAAAGTATAACCCTCCATTGACATTTATGGTCTGAGCAGTGATATAACTTGAATCCTCAGAGGCAAGAAACAACACCACTGAGGCGACCTCAGCCGGATTGCCAAAACGTTTCATAATAATATTTTCTGCCGCCTGCTGTACAGCATCGGCCTGCAAGCCCTGGGCTGCCATATCAGATAGTATCATCCCCGCCGCCACGGTATTGCTGCGAATGGAGAATTCAGCACCAAACCTGGCAATCACTTGAGACAGGGATATCAAGCCCGCCTTACTGGCTGCGTAATGTGCGGTACGGGGCCCGCCATACTGACCACTGACCGATCCGATATGGATAATGGAACCACCACCGCAGGCCCTCATATGAGGGATCACTTCCTGGGAACAGATAAAAGGGCCTTTAAGATTAACGGACATAATTTGATCCCAATCTTCATCACTTATGGAATCGAAGTCGGTGGGCTTATTAATTCCGGCGTTATTCACCAGTACATCGATCTTGCCGCACTCTTTTTCTATGCGAGAAAAAGTATCCTTTACAGCACTTCGATCACAAACATCACAACAATAAACATTTACCAGGCCATTCTTTTTTTTTATTTCGCCAAGGGTCTCTTTTGCCGCCCCATGATCTTTTTGGTAGAGGATGTTGACCTGAGCCCCGGCAGCAGCCAGATGTTTTGATATAGATCGGCCGATCCCCCTGCTGCCACCTGTGACGACACACACCTTTCCTGCTAATTTTTCCATTCCTGTATTCACCTGTTTTTCCGTGCTAATACCCGATATACTGCCCCTTGGATATCAACGGGCATAAGATTATATTTTTTGGCAAGATCTTCAGCATCACCAGATTCTCCAAAGATGTCAGAGACCGCAACCTGTTCCATGGGAACGGGTTCATTGGCCACCAGACATTCGGCAACGGCACCGCCTAGACCACCATAGATATTATGATCTTCTGCCGTTACAATGGCACCTGTTTCCGTAGCGGCCTCTATTACTACCTTTGTGTCCAGTGGTTTCAGAGAGCTCATATTTATTACCCGGCATGATATTCCACCTTTTGCAAGATTATTTGCGGCCTCAAGAGCCCTATGCACCATAACTCCAACTGCTAAAATGGAGACATCATCTCCCTGTCGTAATATGTCCGATTTTCCAATCACGAATTCTGGGATTTCAGAATAGACTGATGGAAGAGGACTCCTTCCAGTCCGCAGGTAAAGTGGGCCATAGGTGTCCAGCAACACCGGCAAGGCGGCAGAAAGTTCAAAGGGATCTGCCGGTGAGATAACGGTAAAATTTGGAATAGACCTAAAAATTGCTATGTCCTCCAAGGCTTGATGTGTGGCACCATCGGGCCCAACATCAAGGCCAAGATGAGAAGCTGCAATCTTGACATTGAAATCCGGGTAAGCAACTGAATTTCTGGCCTGCTCAATGGCCCGCATTGATGCAAATACGGCATAACAGGTCACTATGGGAATTACCCCGGTTGTGGAAAGTCCAGCGGCCATGGACACCATATTCTGTTCGGCAATCCCGCACTGAATAAAACGCTCCGGAAATGCCTCTCGAAAGGGCTGCACGCCTGTTCCTCCGGCAACATCCCCATCAAGTACCACAAAATCATCTCTTTTTTCGCCAAGTTCAACCAAGGCTGTCCCAAAGGCTTCTCGCATGGAAATCATAACTCTGCCTCCTCCAGATCCAGTCCACATTCCTGTAAGGCCTGTATTCTTTCCTGGTCATTGGGTGCAAGACTGCCATGCCATTTGGGGACCCCCTCCATGAAAGAAATGCCTTTCCCCTTTATGGTATGGGCTATGATTACAGTTGGTTTCCCTTTGGTAGCCCGTGCCTTGTCCATCGCCCTGGCTATATCCAGGAAGGAATGACCATCTATTTCGAGACAATGCCAGCCAAATGCCCGAAATTTTTCAGGCAGAGGAGAGAGGGCGGTGATATTATCATTTTCATCATCACTCTGAAGCTTATTGTGGTCAACGATGGCTACCATATTATCAAGACAGTAATGGGCACCGAACATCAACCCTTCCCATATCTGGCCCTCGTTTAATTCGCCATCCCCAAGTATTGCATAGACCCTTGACCGAAGCCCCTTACGTTTCACTCCCAGGGCACATCCCAAGGCAAAGGAAAAGCCCTGTCCCAGGGAACCCGAGTTAAACTCAACCCCCGGTGTTTTTATACGATCTGGATGGCCCTGTAAACTTCCATTGACGTGCCTGAGTGTCTTATACTCATCCCTGCTAAAAAAACCGCGCTGGGCTAACACGGCATAAAGGGCGAGG
>CAYWMZ010000109.1:0-7132 GCA_964459485.1 uncultured Desulfocapsa sp.
CTCTTTGATTTCACGACCGTTGATGGCTATGATACCAGGGCTGTTAAAGCCCTTGATGTGGTTTCCAGCTATTCCCACATAGACTGTTCGCAGGTCACAACCGGCTGACCTTTCGGCCTGTTCCACCGCCTGACGAATGGACTTCACAGTGGACTCAATATTGACCACTACTCCCTTTTTAAGGCCGACTGAAGGAGCAGTTCCTACCCCTATAATATCCACCCCATCATCGAAAACCTCACCCACCACACAGCAGATCTTTGTGGTTCCGATATCAAGGCCCACCACCAGTTCTCCCATCTCCCGCTCTTCCTTAGAGTGAGCACTGTCACCATCATCAATGGCTATTAATTTACATTCATCCATGCCTTTTTCCTGCATTTTTTTTTGCTACCAACACTTTATTTTCCTGATAATCCATTCGGATATAGGCAACATTCTCTATCATTGCCTTTCCCCTCTTCTTTCTGTACAACTCCTCCAAAACCTCACGTAGCTGAGTGAATTTCCTCCGAACCTCACCCTTACCAAAGATTATGGGAAATGGCTGCTCGACCAGATAGAGAATTAAGCCACCATCCTGGTCAATATTGATCTCTGAGACATTCTGGGCGGGCAGGTTAGGGTTATTGCGACTGGCAAGCCGTAAAAACTGACTGACCGCAGCCAGCATCTCCTTTCTATCCACCTCCGCAGCAACACTATCAAGCCCTGTAATGACAGGAAAATCCAGATCCTGCCCCGGCCTGACTCTTGCAAAAATGGTGCCCTTACTATCCATATACCTCAAGCCGTCTTCCTCACCTGCACCTCCTGAAACTATGGCAACAGGGTGATATTCAGTCACAGTTACGGCCAGCCTGTCGGGCCAGATGCGCCGCAGAGCAGCCTTCGCTATCCAGGGGTGCTCCAAGAGTTTTCTTTTTATCCGCCCCGGGTCCAAGGTGAGCATATTCAGTTCATAGGAGATATCAGCAAACTTGCGCAGCTCATTGGGACTGGTTATCACACAACCACTTATCTTCACCTCATGAATACGAAAGGGCCGAATCCCATCCAAAACAGTGTGAAACGGGCCCTGCAAGAGGCCATAACTCAGCACCACTAGAACAAGGGCCACTAGTGGAACACCGATTCGCCACCATCTCCTTCTCTCTTCTTTCTGAAGACAGAGTGAGCTAGCCCCCCGCCCATGTTTCTGACGTTTTACCAGGTATCGCTCCAAGATCCCCTTTTTTCCTGCCCCAACCTTTGAGTGTTGTGAACGGTAGCCCTGTGAAGATACCTGTTGCGAGAACAGTGATCCTTTCTGCCCTGATTTTCCAATCTTTCCCAGAAGAGCTTTGATCGTTTCTGTCATACCTTTTATTTTCATATCAGCACCCCCTCCTAGAGAAAATGAACTTCTGGTATGAGTTGAACACCGCTATCCACCAGTACCTGATGCGTCACCATGTCCATAAGCCGTAGCACATCGCTGGCCGTGGCCCCCCCGGTATTCACCAGGAAATTTGCATGGAGCTCTGAGATCATGGCCCCGCCACATTGGCGCCCCTTTAATCCAGAGGCCTCAATCAAACGCCCGGCAGAATCTCCAGGTGGATTTTTAAAGAAGGAGCCTCCGCTCTTTAGCCCTTTTGGCTGACTGACCTTACGCCGTTCAAGATTAGCACGACACCTTGCCTGAATCTGTTCCTTATTACCCGGACTGACACTGAACCTTGCGGCAAGTACGATACGTCTCCCATCACCTGTTCCCTGGTTCTCCCAGTAACGATACCGAAAATCCAACTGTTCCCGCCCGAGTCTCTCAACACCACCTGCTAGAGTAAACACATCAATGGCCACCAGGCGATCTGCTAACTCACCACCACAGGCCCCTGCATTCATAATCACCGCCCCACCAACACTTCCCGGAATTCCTATGGCAAACTCAAGCCCTGAAAAACTATTTTCCGTGTACCAACTCACCAGTTGAGCCAGGGAACAACCGGCTCCGGCCAAGACGCCACTAACAGCTGCACCCGTCTCCTGCAACATGGAAATCCCAGACATTCCTCCATTAAACATGAGGATAACTCCTCTAAAACCGCTATCTGGCACCAGCAGGTTTGTGCCCCTTCCGATCACTCGC
This sequence comes from uncultured Desulfocapsa sp., assembly GCA_964459485.1. Classification (GTDB taxonomy): domain Bacteria; phylum Desulfobacterota; class Desulfobulbia; order Desulfobulbales; family Desulfocapsaceae; genus Desulfocapsa. Next base: position 2,135 of record CAYWMZ010000109.1, read on the forward strand.
CAGGATAGATTTTTGGCGATACAGTACCGCAACAGGGCAGCACACTCATCCACAGTCCCAATCTCAACAAGGGCATCTGCCGGGCCACCAATCCCAAAGGAGGTGTATGGCGCCAGGGGACAGTCCCATTGCACCTTATTTCCCGCACATGCAGCCAACTCTTTACGATGTCCGGCGGCAAGACTCATGTACTCTGTCCCTTCTCAAGAAGGGCCACCAGTGCCTCACCAGCACACACGATATTTCCGGCCCCAAGGGTCAAAACCAGATCACCCGATCGTAACTCAGGGAGGATGGCCTCTGCCAGTCCCTCAACAGCCGAGGCGAATCTGGCCTTGCGCTGGCCATGCTTTACCACCTCATCGAGAAGGATCTCACCTGAGATTTTGCCATCCGCCTCCTCCGATGCAGCATAGATTTCTGTCATCACCAGATAGTCCGCCTGATGGAAGCAGGTTCTAAACTCTTCCAGCAGGGCCAGGGTCCTGCTGTAACGATGGGGTTGAAAGAGTACCACCAGTCGCTTATCCGGCCAACCCTCTTTGATTGCTGCCAGAGTGGCCCGAATCTCCGTTGGGTGGTGTCCGTAATCGTCAAGGACAGTTATCCCCTTACCACTACCCTTCAGCTGCATACGCCGCTGCACCCCCTGAAACCCTGCAAGGGCATGACTGATGGTGCCAAAAGGAATTTCCAGTTCCAGTCCCACGCAGATTGCAGCAAGGGCGTTATACACATTATGATTACCTGCCAAGGCCAGGTCAATATCCCCAAGATGCTGCCCCTTATGCTGGACTGAAAATTTCACCCTACCGCCCTCAGCCTGAATGCCCTGGGCCATCAGATCTGCCTGGGCCGTAAAGCCATAGGTGATTTTTCGCTTTTTAATTCGCGGCAGAATGGCTGCAACATTAGGATCATCGAGACAGAGTATCACTGCCCCATAGAAGGGAATCTTGTCAATAAATTCCAGGAAGGTGTTCTTGATATGCTCAATATCGTCGTAGTGATCCATATGCTCAAGATCTATATTGGTCACCACCTCCAGAACTGGAGAAAGCTTCAAAAAAGATCCGTCACTCTCATCGGCTTCAGCCACCAGGAACTCACCCTGGCCCAGCTTGGCGTTACCGCCAAGGCTGTCAACCTTGCCACCGACTACGATGGTAGGATCCATCCCGGCCTCATGCATCATCCAACTCACCATGGAGGTGGTGGATGTCTTGCCATGGCTTCCGGCGATGGCGATCCCGAATTTCTTGAGTCGCATCAGTTCCGCCAGCATCTCTGCCCTCTGGATTACCGGAATTTCTGCGGCAAGGGCTGTCACTACCTCCGGATTATCGTCACGGATGGCAGAAGAGGTCACCACCACATCCGCACCCTTGACCCACCTGCCATCATGGCCCCGGTGCACTGTCCCCCCAAGGGATGTCAATTTTCTGGTGATATCGGAATCGTTCAGGTCAGATCCTGACACATCATAGCCCAGGGTTAGCAGGAGTTCTGCAATACCGCTCATCCCGATGCCCCCGATCCCGACAAAGTGTATTTTCTGGGTTTTATTATACATGGGGTGCTGACCCTTGGGGTTGAGATTTGAGATCAATAAGATCAAGGCACTGTTTTACTATCTGTTCCGCAGCATCTGGAAATGACCTGCTGCGCATCCCATCAGCCATTGTGGCGAGCACTTTCTGATTGCCAAACAGGCTTCCTATTTCACGGGCCAGAATCTCGGCTGTAAGCTCTTTTTCAATAAACATTTTGGCTCCACCACCCTCCACATAAAAAGCAGCATTTATTTCCTGATGTCCATCTGCCGCATGGGGATAGGGAATCAGGATCGCAGGTTTCCCTAAAACGGCAAGCTCTGCCAGAGTGGTTGCACCAGCCCGGGACACTAACAAATCTGCCTCCCGGTAAATGGCAGCCATATCATTAAAAAATGGCTCCACGGTAGCATTAATGGAATGTTTGGCATAGAGAGCACGAACCGTATCCGCATCCGCAGGACCTGTTTGGTGAATCACTCGTATCCCCTGAAGTTCCTTCTGTCCAAGGCACAGGGCAGCAGAGACCAATTCGTTGACGCGATGGGCACCAAGACTGCCGCCCAGTACCAGGAGCGTTGTCGCTTTGCCATTTGATTCCCTGGACTCTGCCGCTACATCCAGAATCGCCCTTCGTACCGGATTTCCAGTAAGAACTGTTTTCCTGGATGGAAAGGCTGCGGAGCAGCCGGGCAGGGACAGGCAGACCCGATCCACCAGTGCTCCGAGTTTTCTATTGGCAAGGCCAGGAACTGAATTCTGCTCATGGATCAGCGTGGCTTTACCAAGGAGTCGTGCGACAGCCACCACCGGGCCCGTTACATAGCCACCAACTCCCATCACCAAATCCGGTCGAAAACGCAGGATATGATACATGGCTTCCACAAAAGACAGGGGAAGAACGGCAACACCCTGCACGAGAGCAAGTATATTTTTCCCCTTTAAGCCCTTGCAGTGAATGGAACAGGTGGCATAGCCATAGCGGTCAAGGCTTGATTTATCAAGCTTGCGTCTGGTTCCCACAAAGAGGATCTTACTGCCCGGCACTTGGGCACAGAGTGCCTCAGCCGTGGCAATCGCCGGAAAGAGATGTCCTCCGGTGCCCCCGCCTGTGAGCATGAGCCGTACGGGTTTCGCCATCAGGGTGACCTCCTGAAAGAAATTGCCGGCAGGTTGTTTACCGCCGCCATAAAGCATTCACCCCGATGGGCGTAGTTGTCAAACATATCAAAGCTGGCACAGGCAGGAGCCAGCAATACCACGTCACCGGAAAGTGCCATTTCTGCCGCCATCTGCACCGCCTCTTCCATGGAGTCAGCCCGATGACTATCCACCTCGCCCCCAATTGCTGCCTCAATCTTTTCTGCGGCCTCGCCAATCAGGATCAGTCCTTTGAGTTTACGGCAGGCCAGATCACGCAACACACCAAAATCCTCGCCCTTATCACGTCCCCCTGCAATGAGAACAATATTGCCGGCAAAAGAGGCCATGGCACTTAACACCGCTCCGCTGTTTGTGGCCTTGGAATCGTTGTAATAATCCACGCCGTTTTTTTGTCGTACATGTTGCAGACGATGACTGGCTGGTTCGAAGCTTGTCAAGCCCCTTTGCATATCTACGGCCCCACATCCCATACAACTCGCAGCCAACAGAGCAGCACAACTGTTTAAGAACCCGGTGTGGGAGAAGAGCCTGGTTCCTTCAAGACAGAAGCTCTCCCGCCTTTCGTTCAGCTCTATTTTCAGAAGACCTCTGTTGCCGGTGGCTGCATAATCAGGCCCGTCTGCTCCATAGAGCAGCACTTTCTGTCCCAAGAGCAGGGGTGCGATCTGCTGACACATGGGATCATCACCACAGAGTATGGCCACGTCTTTTTTTTGCTGCCAGGCAAACATCTTCATCTTGGCAGCACTGTATTCCACCATGCTGCCGTGACGATCCAGATGATCCGGAGTCACATTGAGCAGAATAGCAATATGGGGCCGGAAGGTTCCTGCCGACTCCAGTTGAAAACTTGAGAGTTCCAGAACCAAAACTTCTGCACTCTCTTTAGCCATAAGATAATCAAGGAGTGGAGTTCCAATATTGCCCCCCACAAAAACCCGTTTTCCCGAGGCCTTGAGGAGTTCTGCAATAAGGGCTGTCACCGTAGTCTTCCCATTGGTTCCCGTTACTGCAATCACCGTCTCTGTAAGATAGGGAGCAGCCATGGCCAGTTCACCAATGACCGGAATACCACGCTTACGCATTTTTTCGAGGACGGGCAGCCCGGTTGGAACCCCTGGACTGATTGCTATACAATCGGCCTCTGCCAGAAACGCTTCAGTGTGGCCACCTCCCTCAAAGGGAATCTTCTGTTCCAGCAGGTAGTCCTGATCACACCTTTGCAGTTCCTGAAACTGTCTGCCATCGGAGACCGAGACCACAACACCCATGCCATGCAGAAAGGCCACCATGGCCCGGCCGGATATCCCCATGCCGAGCACCACGGCCCGCTGTCCGACTCTAAATTTTTGGCTGATATCCATTAGCGAAGTTTCAATGTTGCCAGGGCAAAAAGGCCCAGGATTACAGAAACAATCCAAAAACGAACCACGACCTTGGGCTCATGCCAACCCTTTTTCTCAAAGTGGTGATGAAAAGGTGCCATAAGAAAGATACGTTTTCCATTGCTCATCTTAAAATATCCCACCTGAAGGATAACCGACAAGGCCTCCATCACAAAGATACCGCCCACGATGGCCAGCAGGATCTCCTGCTTGATTATAATGGCCACACCACCCAAAGCACCGCCCAGTGCCAGAGAGCCCACATCTCCCATAAATATCTGGGCCGGATAGGCGTTAAACCAGAGAAAGCCAAGACAGGCCCCAACCATTGCCCCGCAGAAGACGGCCAGCTCTCCGGCACCCTGGACATAGGGTATTTGCAGATACTCGGCAAGTACCGTATGCCCCGCAAGATACGAAAAAACCAGATACACCGAGGCACTGATCAGGGTAGGCCCTGCGGCCAGGCCATCCAAACCATCGGTAAGGTTCACGGCATTTGAAGAACCTACAATCACCAGAACCGCAAAAACCACATAGAACCAGGAGAGATCGGGATGGATATTCTTAAAGAAGGGGATACTCAGCTGGCCGTCATAGCCGGGATGGAGCATCACAAAGAGTCCCACCACTGAAGCCCCGAATATCTGTAGCAATAATTTACCCCTGGCACTAAGCCCCGCACTACTCCGCTTTTTGATCTTCTGAAAGTCATCCACACCTCCAATAAATCCAAAAAAGATCGTCACAAAGAGCATCAACCACACCAGTGGATTATCAAGCCTCGCCCATAACAGGGTAGACCCCAGTATGGCAGCCAGGATAAGAACCCCGCCCATGGTGGGCACTCCCTGTTTGGCCAGATGAGTCTCCGGGCCATCATCACGCACCACCTG
>CAYWMZ010000110.1:0-7075 GCA_964459485.1 uncultured Desulfocapsa sp.
GGGAAGAGCTCCAATCGTATTTCTCATTGCGAGCTCCTTCGTAGCTATACTCACACTGGCCTACTCTGCCTTTGTATTCCGGGGACAGTACATCTATCTGCATCCAATTTTCCCATACATAAACTATCGCAACATTTTCCTGCCTCTAAAATACTACTGCATTAACGATGCACCGTATTTCCGAGTTTCGGGGACAGGAGTTTCGGGGACAGTATACCTAATTGCGGAGTTCCCAGGACAGTATACCTAATTGTTGCTTCTCGAAATATTATCGAGCTGCAATAATAATTACATCAGCTATACGACTTTTTCATACAAGCTAATGTTGACAATATTTAGCGTCCTACTTGCTAGTGGAAAATATGAACTCAATAAACTAACCATCCCATCATTTCAGGTGCTTCACTCAAAACGAATACAGGATGCAAGTATAGAGTGTCGGCGAGGGTGGAATGTAAATAGGTAAAAATACCCGTTTTGGTTATTAGTTAACTAGCTGTGGATGGGTGACTGGGGGCGGGGCAGTGTACTCAATTTTTTTTAAGCTCTCTCCGAGAGCAATCAGTAGCATACATACCGCGTCAAGTTTTTCCTGTAAAATAATCCGCGGACCCAACGGTTTTAAAGCGTTTTTCTACTCGTTGGGTTGCTTTCAAAGTCTGATTAAGTAAATCAAGCAGTAAGCTGCTATCAGACATAGAAAGCCTCTTGGTCAATCCTTCGGCGTAATAGCGGGTTCATGTTCTTGCGAAGTCTTACTATATCAACTGGTAATTTCAATTGTTTCTCCAAATCATTTTTTATATGTATTACATTAAACATATTTGGAGTTTCGGTTTGCAGAACAATATCGACATCGCTCATTATCGTTTCTTCGCTCCTCGCATACGATCCAAAAACCCCAAGAGCCTGAAGCCCGTATTTTTCTTTGTTGGCACCTTTATATTGCTTTAAAATATCTAAGATTTCGCTTTTGTTCATAGCTGTACCTCAAGGGATTTCCGAAGATAGTATATCTGACATATACTCATTTTGATAATCATTCAGGTCAAAAAAGTGAGAAAGAATGGTTCGAAATATAATTTTTTCTGACGACCACGACAGGACAAAAAGAAAACGGTCATATTCTGGATATCCAGTAACCTGGTTTTCTGCTGTTGTGCATAATAGCTATGATATAAATGGTGCTATCGTATTCTCGGTAAATCACTGAAAAGCGGAAGCGTGGGAGTAAGTATCGTCGAAAGCCTGTTTGGAGTAATGACCATATCGCTGGGGCTGATTAATGGCTTGTTTCTGGTACCACGCATAAGATTTCTTTATTTCGTTAGAAATTTCTGGATGCTTTTTAACCGTACTTTCCCCACGTTCTAATCTTATATCTCTTTTTTTAAATCATTCCAGGAGATCGGTTCTACTTTTCCGGTAATTAGTTGCGAAAACCTTTTTTCGGCAAGTTCTCCCCATGCTTATTCAACCCCCTCATCTGGTTTTGTCTCAAGTGAAGAAATCAAACAATGAGCAAGGGTCGATTTTTCTTTCGCATTTAAGCATCTAATGCTTTCGATGGCTTGTTGAACGTTTATAGCAAGACTCCTGAGAGACAGTTTGTTTGGGAAAGTTTCAAAAAAATGTAATACCCTTTATCCTAGTAGTCAAGAGAAGGAAAGTGTACTTATCTGAAGAATTACATCAAATAACGGGGGCCGGTTTTGAATTTTGAGTAATTATGGGGACAGCATACCTAACTTTCGCTTTTTCTTTTAGGGCCCGGTTTTTGAGGCCGAAGAATTCTCCCCAGAGTTGCCTCCAGCTCATCCAGAAAACTCTCATCACCCAATGGACGACCAGTGCGCTCGTGCTGCTTCAGTATCTTCAGTTCTTCATCAGATGACAGGTACAACAACTCTTTCCAGTCGGGTATTAAATCATGAAGGGGAAAGGCTGAGGCAAGCAGATCATCCGTCCCTTCAAGGTGAAAACGAGCACTGCTCCAACGGTATTCCTCGGGACGGGACACCATTCCTGCCGCAACTGGATTCATTTCAATATAGCGGATCGCAGCCAATAGATGAGACTCACCCATAGGAAAGGATGCAAAACGCTCTTGCCATAAATGGCCCCGCCAGTTTTCCCGAAAATTGATCATTCTAGTATAACGGCGATGCGCCTCACCGATTGCACGGGCAAGGCCCGTCTCAGTTTGGGGAACGACAATCAGGTGTACATGGTTTGGCATCAGGCACCAGGCCCAGATTGCCACATCATACTTTGCGCACCACTCTGCCACCAATTCGATGTAGGCGAGGTAATCATCGTCACAGAAAAACGTTGGTTGCCGACGATTGCCCCGCTGGGTAACGTGATGGGGAATGCCTGGACATATAACTCTTGCTATTCTTGCCATATTAAAAGGATAGCTTAATTACTATATCCTGTAAAGTTTAATATACTGTCCCCTAAATACCCTACTTCAGAATTTTCCATAAAAAATGGGCAGTTTGGTTTACTTATCTAAGACCAACGTGTTATCATATACATCCATTTTTACCCTGAACACTGGGATAGATCTCAGCGAAGAGTTCCATTAGCCTCAGCCCCGGCGAATACTGCGCAGACTCCATGAAAATCCTGACACTCTTTGGCACTCGCCCAGAAGCTATCAAAATGGCTCCCATTGCAAAAGCCTTGCAAGATGATCCCGCCTTTGAAACTTCGATCTGTGTTACGGCGCAACATCGGCAAATGCTAGATCAGGTTCTCGATCTCTTTGCACTTCAACCAGATCACGACCTCGATATTATGAGAGAGGGCCAAGATCTGTATGATATCACCAGCCGGGTTCTCCTGGGAGTGCGGGATATCATACATCTTGAGCAGCCGGATATGATTCTGGTACACGGAGACACCACCACCTGTTTTGCAGGAAGCCTGGCCGGATTTTATGCCCAGATCCCTGTGGCCCATGTTGAAGCGGGCCTGCGTACAGGAGATCTGTCGGCACCCTTCCCCGAAGAGGCCAATCGGGTGATGACCTCTCGCCTGGCAACTCTCCATTTTGCACCAACTAGACAGGCACAGCAAAACCTGATCCAGGAAGGTGTACCAATTGACTCAATTCATATAACTGGCAATAGTGTTATTGATGCCCTGCTCTGGGTGCGTGATAAAGTTGCACAACAGCAGGAGTGGGGAAACACCTTTGGCTCGGCAACAGAAATCATCCTTGGTAATCGTCCCTTTGTCCTTATTACAGGACATCGAAGGGAAAACCTTGGACAGGGATTTCTTGATATCTGCCGTGCAATTTCCACCCTGGCCATGCGACATCCGCAGATCCACTTTATCTATCCGGTTCATCTTAACCCTAAGGTGCAGAAACCGGTCTACTCGATTCTGGATAATCATCCCAATATTCATCTTCTTGCCCCCTTGGATTACGCCCCGTTTGTCTACGCCATGGACAGGTGTTCCTTTATCCTCACCGACTCGGGCGGAGTACAGGAAGAGGCCCCATCACTTGGCAAACATGTGCTGGTCATGCGTAATACCACCGAAAGGCCCGAGGCCCTTGAGGCCGGAACCGTCACCCTGGTAGGAACGGATAGTGATAAGATTATTCGTGAAGCGGAACAACTCCTCACTGAGCAAACAGAAGCAAGCAAAGGAAAGATCGTTAAAAACCCTTATGGTGACGGCAGAACAGCGGAGAGGATACTGCAGGTACTGCACAGCCTATAAAAAAGTTGTAACACTCAGTCGGTTACATGCTTTTCAGCAAACTGGGCCATAAGCTCATGGATATTGTAGGGGGGGCGAACTTTAAAGAAATGGTCGACTACAGAATGACCGACTTCGTGAGCCAGGACTCGAAGGTTTGCATCATCCGCTGAGATGTAAATCGTTTTTTCAGAGAGTGAATAGTAGGCAATATGATCGACACGTTTCCCATAATGTTTTTTATAGACAGCTCCCACATCGCTGGAATCGGCAAGCACCACGAGGCGAATATGATACTTGTTGGGGAACATATCCAGCACTACCTGAACCTTTTCAATAATAATATCGGTCTTGGCCAGGACTTCATCGGCCACCGTTGTGACATTTTTCTTACGTTTTGAGTAGTTGAGTTTCCTGTTCAGGCGCAGATTATCATTAAATTCCCGCAACACACCATTGTCGCTATAGGAGAGCGTTGCATATCTGCTACTCTGTTCCTGTGCCTGTAGAGTGGCTGCCAGGCCAAACAACCAAAGAAACAGCAGCAAAGCTGAAAGCTGGGATCTAGTCATCAAGCAACTGATATGTCATGACAATATCCTTAACAGCCTGATTTTGCCGAGTTATGGAGTTCAGGATGGATGCGCAATCCTCCGGACTTGCATGTTCGGGATCCATGGAAGAATATTGCAATCCAAGGTCTCCAATATTCTGAGAGAACTTTTTGATCTGTGCCATGTCTTTCGACAGGCCACGATTGAACTGATTCAACTTTGCTGCAAGCTCTTTACCCTCATCCTTCTCCCGCAGAAAAATAACGTCATCCAACTGACCACTGTTCATATTATCTACGGCACGTTCCAGGCGAAACATGGGCCCTGCCAGGCGATGGGTAATAAACATAGCCCCGATCACCACCAGAGTTCCCCCCACCACAATGGAAATCCAATGAGCTGTCAGTAACTGTTTGATAAGCATAAATGGGGTATGACCAATCTGAAGATCATTGTTTTGGTAGACCATGGTCATACTGTTTGCCGACAACAGAGCAAGAATACCCGCAAAAATGAGACACCCTAGCACCATAAAAAGAAAATAGCCGAGGATCAGCTTTCCCTGAAAATTCTTTTTAATAAAATAATTTCTGCGTTTATATCCGGGTCTACTCATTCTTCCCTTCCTCATACACCACGATAGATGCCTTTTTTCGCAGACTATTAATCCAACGGTCTATCTCCAGACTTTTCTGATAATCTGCCAGAGCTTCACGAACCCTGTCCCGACCATACATTATGGCATCATTCCCCTCTGACAACTCCACCTTGTCGAGATGGATTATTCCAATCTCAGTTCCGGTCTCAAATTGAAGGACCTCTTCTCCGGGTTGCAGACTTGCCAAGAGCAGCCGTAAAGATTCTGAAAGATCATCAAACAGAACCCTGTTCTGGGTCTTCTGCTCAAGGAGGGGCTTTCCGTTCTCCATCGGAATTCTGGTAAATGTGAACATCTTGCCAGATCCTGCAAGATACCGGTCTATTGCGACCTCACTAACATTGGCAGAGAGTGACCCTAATGTACGATCCATCAGAACCTTAATAAGGGATTGCTCATAGTAATCCTTTAAAGACTTGCGAAACTCATCTTCCTTATCAATTCCCAGACGCTGAGCCTCATCTAAGAGCAGTTGCTTTACCACAAGAGAGTCAATAGAATCTCCTGCCAATAACGAGTGATAGCCTTGACGCTGCTGCTGCTCTGTTAGCTGTTTTTGAGAGATTAGATGCCCATTAACACTGAGAACAATATTTTTAGGCACCTTTTTATCAGAAGGCCACAAGAAGTAGAATGTAACAGCTGTACTCAGCAGTACAAGGCCGAGAATGGTGAAAAGATATTTCATTATTTTTCCCTGATAGTCGTAAAAGAACAACGCTTGCTATCATCAAACCGTAAATCAGGGAACAATAGCAAGGAGTTTATTTATTCAAATAGGTAAATATGCCTATTTACTCATAGAGCAGTGGTGTTTATACTGGATAAAATTTTGGATCTAGCTACAATACTGTTGTTCTACTTGCTTACCTATAAATAATTATATCCAGCTTGTTGGTGAAATAATGAGAGTCAAAAAAGCTGTCTTCCCTGTTGCAGGACTAGGAACCCGGTTTCTTCCTGCCACAAAGGCCATGCCCAAAGAAATGTTACCCGTTGTTGATAAACCCCTTATTCAATATGCGGTGGAAGAGGCCCTAGCCTCCGGAATAGAGCAGCTTATCTTTGTCACCGGTAGCGGCAAAGGTGCCCTGGAAAATCACTTTGATCGTTCTTTTCATCTAGAAGAAACCTTGCGGGAAAGGAAAAAGCTTGAACTCTTAAAAGAGATTGAGTCACTGGTGCCACAGTCTGGAACTATTATTTATACCCGACAGAGTGAACCTTTGGGATTGGGCCATGCCATCTGGTGTGCCAGAGATATTGTGGGGGATGAACCTTTTGCAGTGTTACTGGCAGATGATCTTATCAAGAGCGAAACACCTGTTCTTGGTCAGATGATAAATGAATTTGACCGGCTGAGAGCCTCCAGCGTTGCAGTTATTGAGGTTCCCAATGAAGAGACTTCCCGTTATGGTATCCTTGATGCTAAGGACACCGACCAGAACACCTTTCGGATCAATGGAATGGTTGAAAAGCCGGCACCACAAGATGCCCCGTCCAATATGGCGGTGATTGGCAGATATATTCTAACTCCCCGTATTTTTGACATCCTAGGAGAGCAGAGCAAGGGAGCAGGTGGAGAAATCCAGCTCACTGACGCCATGTCCCAGCTACTGCATGAGCAACCCATCTTTGGCTATCGTTTTGAGGGCACCCGCTTTGATTGCGGTGATAAGGCAGGCTTTCAGATGGCAAATCTTGCCTTTGCTTTGGAGCATCCCGAGATCAAGGATACCCTGCTGCCGTACCTACAAAAGATGTTTTGTTAAAGAGGTGGAGTTTTTCAGCAGCACTCCATCTTCAACCAAGTTTGCCATATACGGTATAGCTCACCATAACTTCATGAGCAATCCGGTAAAACCTGAGATACTGCGAATCTACCCCCTCCCCGCAATAAATAAACACTCAGCTAATTGAAGAGAGAATAGACAAGCATGAAGTCACCGTATGTTATAAGACAACAGTCAGCAGTCAGCCGCCCTCGACGGGAAACCCTGAACGGTCATATGAGCATCAACCTGTGGTTTACCGGACTTTCCGGATCCGGAAAATCAACCCTGGCCCATGCGGTTGAAGAACGTCTTCATATGATGGGAACCCGTACCTATGTCTTTGACGGGGATAATGTTCGCCACGGACT
>CAYWMZ010000111.1:0-7072 GCA_964459485.1 uncultured Desulfocapsa sp.
CGCACTCCCCTGTGTAATCAATAGTGTTATATATACTAAAAAAACTGCCACTAGCCGCTGCAACTGTCCCATAGATCAGCCCTCCCTATTAATAATTATTCTCACTTGTACAGATGTATTCATTTTCCTGCCAAGAAACAAGGAAGAGAGAGCTATTTTCCAGCTTTTTTGGTTTTAAAATCACATCTGAGGGGCTATAGTGGTCGTATGAAAACATCAAACGGATCCAAACAGACTAAGTTTATTTTTGTGACAGGCGGTGTCCTCTCTTCTCTTGGAAAGGGGCTGGCTGCTGCTGCAATCGGTGCACTCCTTGAAAGCAGGGGCCTCTCCGTCACCTTCCAGAAACTGGACCCCTATATCAATGTTGATCCGGGAACCATGAACCCCTTCCAGCATGGAGAGGTCTTTGTCACCGACGACGGGGCCGAAACCGATCTGGATATGGGACACTACGAGCGTTACACCAACGCCGTTATGGCCCAGAAAAATAACTACACCACAGGCCGGATCTACTATTCTGTTATCAATAAGGAACGGCGTGGCGAGTATCTGGGTGGAACGGTACAGGTTATCCCCCATATCACCGATGAGATCAAGGCGGCGATCCTACAACTCGACGGCAGTGTGGATGTTGCCATTATTGAGATTGGTGGAACTGTGGGTGATATCGAGGGGCTACCCTTTATTGAAGCCATTCGTCAGCTGCGCGGCACCTTAGGGCGTGAAAACTCACTCTATATCCACCTCACCCTGATCCCATACATCAAGGCAGCAGGGGAGATCAAAACCAAGCCCACCCAGCATTCGGTACGGGAGCTGCGGGCTGATGGTATCCAGCCTGATATCCTGATGTGCCGCACCGAGGTTCCCATTAGTGACGATCTCAAGAAGAAGATCTCCCTCTTCTGTGATGTCACCACCGATGCCGTTATCACCGCCATCGATGTGGAGACCATCTATGAGGTTCCTCTAAGGCTCCATGCCGAGGGAATAGACACCAAGATCTTGGAACTCCTCAATATCTGGACTGGAAAACCCAATATCAAACCCTGGCAGGAGTTGGTTCATAAGATCAAGCATCCCAAAGACACCATCACCATCGCCATCACCGGCAAGTATGTGGATCTCACCGAATCCTACAAGTCCCTCCATGAGTCTCTGGTTCATGGTGGTCTGGCCAATGATGTGAAGGTTGAACTGCTCTATATCAGTGCCGAAGATCTGGAAGACAAGACCAAAGATCCTGCGGTTCTTTTGAAGGAGTGTCACGGTATTCTGGTTCCCGGCGGTTTTGGGAAACGGGGCGTGGAAGGTAAGATCAGGGCCATCACCTATGCCCGAGAAAACAAGATCCCCTTCTTTGGAATCTGCCTTGGCATGCAACTGGCCGTTGTGGAGTATGCCCGTAATATACTCGGTCTCACCAAGGCCCACTCCACAGAACTTGATGCCACAACTCCCGATCCCGTTATCTATCTGATAAAAGAGTGGTTTGATTACCGAACCCAAAAGATGCAGGTTCGTGATGAGAGCTCCGATCTGGGCGGCACCCTGCGCCTTGGGGCCTACCCCTGTGTCCTCCAAGACGACACCTTTGCCCAGAATGCCTACAAGAAGGACGAGATCTCTGAGCGACATCGCCACCGCTATGAGTTCAACAATGAGTACCGGGAACTGCTGGAAAAAAAGGGACTGGTTATCTCAGGAACGTCACCAGACAATAATCTAGTTGAAATAGTTGAAATTGCAGAACATCCCTGGTTCCTTGGCTGCCAATTCCACCCAGAGTTCAAGTCCAAACCCATGAATCCGCATCCACTCTTCAGCGACTTTATCAGTGCGGCCCTTACCCATAAGGCCAAATAATGACTATATCTCCTGTTGCTGTTGCAACTCCTGCCGGAGCCGAGATTCAGGTCGGCCCCGGCCAGCCCCTCCTTCTCATTGCCGGCCCCTGCGCCCTTGAATCGGAAGAACTTGCCAAACGGGTGGCAGGAGAGATGCAGGAGATCTGCGCCAGACTTGGGATTTCCTATGTCTTTAAGGCCTCTTTTGACAAGGCCAACCGAACCTCCCTTGACTCCTATCGTGGCCCCGGCCTTGAGGAGGGATTACGCAGTTTGGCCAGGATTCGAGAAGAGCTACAGCTTCCTGTGATCTCCGATGTCCATGATGTCTCCCAGATACAACCTGCGGCTGAGGTACTGGACATCATCCAGATCCCTGCCTTTCTATGCAGACAAACCGATCTTCTGGTGGCTGCGGCCCAGACTGGCAAGCCCGTAAACCTTAAGAAAGGACAGTTTGTCTCCCCCTGGGATATGAAAAATGGAGTCAATAAACTACGAGCTGCGGGCGGCACCAAGACCATGCTGGTGGAACGGGGGGCCAGTTTTGGCTACAACAACCTAGTTGTGGATATGCGATCCCTTCCTGTTATGCGGGGTTTTGGCTGTCCTGTTATATTTGACGCCACCCATTCGGTTCAACTCCCCGGTGGTGCCGGAGGCTCCTCTGGCGGCCAGCGAGAGTTTATCGCTCCACTGTCCCGGGCAGCCATGGCTGCTGGTATTGACGGCCTCTTTATGGAGGTTCACCCCGATCCGGATCAGGCCCTCTGTGACGGCCCCAACTCCATGCCCCTTGATGGTGTGGAACAGCTTCTAAACCAGCTGCTTCGTGTCCGTGAAGCGGTCTCTTTCTAATTAGCCCACCATCCAGCATGGATTCCAATTCCTGTAGCCCGTCTGGACCCGGGAGCTACCCCTCCGATTGTGAAGTCCGGGAGGGCATCAGAAAAATTGTACGAGAGAAGGCTATGCAGAACAATCGCAGTGAATCATGGCAGCTGACCCTTGCCAAGGCCAAGGATATCAAACTCCTGCTCCTCGATGTGGATGGTGTTCTCACCGATGCCAGCCTGATCTATTCCCATAACGGTACTGAATCCAAGGAGTTCAACTCCCAGGACGGCTTAGGGCTGCGTATGCTTCAGGATAGTGGTATCGATGTGGGTATCATCACCGCCAGACAATCCGAAGTGGTGCAGCGCCGCGGCCAGGATCTCAAGATCCGCTACTGCTACCAGGGCGCCGTGGATAAGCTCTCGGCCTATAAAGAGATCTGTGACAGCAGTGGCCTGAAACCGTTTCAGATCGCCTATATGGGTGACGACTGGCTGGACATGGTGCTCCTGAAACGTGTAGGGCTGGCTGTTGCACCAGCCAATGCCGTGCGTGAAGTACAGGATATGGTTCACTATGTAACCGAGCAATCGGGTGGCAAAGGCGCCGTCCGTGAGATATGTACCCTGATCCTTGAAGCCACCGGCAAGTATCAAGAGACCCTTGATTACTACATGAACCGATGATCTCCAAGCGAAACATGGTGTGGCTCATTCCCCTGGGCCTCCTGATCACCTTCCCCCTGTGGCGGATTCCTGTGGCCGCCTTCCTCACCCCGCGGGGCGGCTACGATGCATCCCTGGCCACACGCAAGCTGGACAGCCACAATTTCAACATGGAAAAGATCCATATTACCCAGAGTGAAAGTGGTAAAACTACTATGGAAATAGTAGCAGAACGCGCTTATTCAGGTAACAGCGAAGCGGAATTTGAGATGGAAGAGGTGGATGCCGTGGTCACTGGCAACAATGGCCAACAGACATTTATCACCGCCCGCAAGGCCCTGCTCAACAAAGAGACCTCAGTCCTAACCCTTATCAAGGAAGTTGTAGTGATGCGGCCTAAGGACAAATTTGAACTCTATACCGATCTCCTTATCTATAACGACAAAACCCAAATTGCTGTATCCCCAGGCAAGACCCAGGTGATTGGTGAGAAAATCAATATTCGCGGCAACGGACTGACATTCAACAACGTCACAAATACCTATGATCTAGGCGGGAGAGTCAAATGCAAGCTCTCCAACTTTTCAGGCCCTGACGACACATCCCTCTAAGAAGACGACCTTTTTTTCGCAACACCCCTTGACAGGGCTTTCTCTCGCTTGTATGGTAACACCATTTACTTTTTCGTGTTACACAAGTCAACCCATTCTGGAGGAACCCCATGAAATCTATTCTTGCCCCCCTTGCCGCAGTTTTTTTACTGCTCAGTAGTGCCAGCTACAGTGAGGCCCATTTTGGAATGATCATTCCTGACAATCCCATGGTGAGCCCTGAAAACAGGACTGTTCATCTAGCGCTCTCCTTTTCTCACCCATTTGAAGAACGGGGTATGGATTTTCCCAAACCGGCCCGCTTTTATGTGGTGAAAGACCAGCAGAAAACAGACCTCCTGCCAAGTCTGAAACAGACAAAGATAATGGATCACATCGCCTGGGAGACAACCTATAAAGTCAAACGTCCAGGGGTCTATCAGTTTGTTATGGAACCCACTCCCTATTGGGAGCCATCGGAAGATATCTCGATTATTCACTATACTAAGCTTATCGTTCCGGCCTTTGGTTCACAGGATGGCTGGGATAGCCCGATTGGTCTGCCAACGGAAATTGTGCCACGCCTTCGCCCCTTTGGAAATTATGCCGGGAACAGCTTCACGGGCCAGGTCTTCCTGAACGGCAAGCCCTTACCGAATGCAGAGGTGGAGGTGGAACTCTACAACAGAGGCCAGAAGTTTAAGGCACCTAGTGACCTCTATGTCACCCAGGTGGTCAAGGCCGATGCGGCAGGGATATTCAGTTTTACCTGTCCTCAGCCGGGATGGTGGGGATTTGCAGCACTGAGTAGTGCAGACTACACCATCAAAAACCCTGAAGGAGAGGAAAAGGGAGTAGAACTAGGGGCAGTTTTGTGGATCTACATGAATGCCTATATCCCCACAGGGAATTAGGGTGCAAGCAAGAGAGTATACTGCTTCAGGGTAATTGGAGCGGTAAGCGGACCTTAACCACCACTGCACCTTGGCTTTCATTCTCTATCACGATAGTGCCCTGGTGCAGTGCCACGATTCGCTGCACGATTGTCAGGCCCAGACCCGAGCCACCAAGGGTCGAAGAACGGGATTTTTCAACTCGATGGAACTGATTAAAGACCTGTTGTAACTCATCCTCGGGAATGGCCTGACCACTGTTGCGTAGCACCAGCAGAGCATACTTTCTATCCGAACTGAGCTGACAACTCAGTTCCCCCTTACTCTCAAGGTTGTATTTGATTGCGTTATCAATCAGGTTAATCAGAAGCTGCTGAATTTTTCCTTTATCTGCCCAAATTGAAATATTATCCTCAATCTCAAGAAGTAATTTTATACCGTTTTCCTGAATAGTTATATTGTATTCCACAAATACGGATCTCAATAACTCTGAAAAATCAAGCAGCTTAAAGTCTCGCTGTTCCCCCTGCTCCAGATTGGAAAGATCGAGAAGATTCTTTACCAGACGACTCATGCGCAACACGATCCCTGCCTGCACCATCAACTTCACCTTAAATGATTCCGGAATATCCTTGCACTGGGTGGCCTCATCAAAGAACAGGCGCAGCATGGCAATGGGGGTTTTCAGCTCATGGGAGGCGTTAGCAATAAATTCTTTCTGACGCTTAAATGAAAACTGTAAGCGATCAAACATGCTGTTCAAAGATGCTGACAGAACATATAACTCGTCTTTTTTCTTTCCCAGTGGAATCCGTTTATCCAGGGTTTTATCGTTGATTTCAAGGGCCAGATTATTGATGGCGGCAATGGGCAGCAGTATCCTCCCGGCGACGAAGTAGCCAAGTACCATCAGGGCAGCTGTGAAAACAGCCAGACCAATCGCTATACCCCTCACCAGTTCTATGATCTCCCCTTTGAGCCTCTCCATCGGACGGGCAATCTGTATATAATATTGGACCCCCCCTGAGAGTATAGGGATCACCCGCATCCTAAAACTCATTCCAGCCGACTCATGTTCAAGAAATGAGGTTCCCCCAAATATGCTATCAACAACAGTATCGACGCCCCTTTCTTCTTGAAAGGGCAGATCCACAAGACTTGACATAGCCGAAGCGTAGAGCAGGTCGTGTTGAGGGCCAAAGAGTTTGAACCAGTACTGCTTTCCTAACGCTTCCAGCATGGTCTGATTACCATTCGGAGACAGCCTCCCATTCTGGGGTGCTATTCCTATAAATAGGATATAGGCCTGACTTTCCAACTCCGAATCGAGCAGATCAAAGGGTTGTTCTACCAACTCATAGAAAATCACCAAGGAAAAAATCAGCCCAACCAGGACTCCGGCAGCGGTAATCCACAGGGTAATCCTGTGTCGTATCTTCACCTGTCGTCCTCTTTAAACTTATAGCCAACTCCGCGAATGCTAAGAATCAACGTTCCCCCCACCCCCATCTTGCGGCGCAGGTTTTTTATATGAACATCAATGGAATTAGACATGGTGTAGGGATCAAAGGCATCACCCCAGACATGTTCAGCGATGGTGAACCGGGAGATGACACGCCCCTTATTGTACAGCAAAAATTCGAGGATGGAGAACTCTTTTGGGGTGAGCTCAATGGCCTGATCGTTCTGCGTAACCTCCCTGCTTACGGTATCAAGACGAATAGGACCACCTGCGAGCAGGGATGAGACACTCTCGTTACTGCGCCGTAACAGGGCCCGAATACGCGCCAGGAGTTCTTCCATGGCAAAGGGTTTACCAAGATAATCATCGGCTCCCCTGTCAAGGCCCCGTACCCTATCTTCAATCTCACCTCTAGCGGTCAGCATTAAGACAGGGGTCACAATTTTATCATGACGTAACTCACTGAGAACTGCGAATCCGTCCTTCCCGGGAAGCATGATATCAAGGAGTATCAAATCATAGGGATCACTAAAAATTCGATCCAGGGCCGTCTCTCCGTCACAAGCGGTATCAACCGTATATTTCTGCCGAATGAGGGCCTCCTGAATCTGTTCAAGCAGCTCCGGTTCATCATCCACAACAAGAATACGCATCACTTTTCTCCCTCAGGCTTCCAGGTCTCTGAAAATCTTCGCCGATACTCGGCACCGCAGCCAGCCAGCCAGCCAGCCAGCCAGCCAGCCAGCCAGCCAGCCAGAAAAATTACTCTCAATAG
>CAYWMZ010000112.1:0-6757 GCA_964459485.1 uncultured Desulfocapsa sp.
GATAATATGGTCAAAGTTGCCTCTAAAGGCCATGGCAGTCATATCCATGCAGACACAGGAGAGGGGACTGGGCCCCCCTTTTGAAAGCTGTTGCAACATGGGGAGAGAAAGGTCGAGCCCCAGAACGAAACGATTGTCTCCAAGGAGGGCCTTCGCTATTCTCCCCGTGCCGCATCCCAGTTCCAGAATCCGTGCGCCTTGTCTGCAATGGTGTTGGTAAAACTGTACATCCTCCGTATGGCTAGCCATTTCTATGGCATAAAATTCGGCATAGCGTCTGTCACTGAGGGGCAGGAAGATTTCTTCCGGTTCCATGTGGGGAGTGTCTGATGCTGTCATAAGGGTAGAGGGCAATCGTTCTTCTTGGAATTCTAGACTGAAGGAGGGATACTTGTATGAATGTGTATCGGAATTTTGTATAATTAGAAAACCTTGAGCAGGATACACCATTCCCCGAAAATGAAAAATTAAAAAAGAGTATGCCAGCACCATTGCTGAAAATATATACAGACGGTTCATGCAGCCCAAATCCCGGACCTGGTGGCTGGGCTGCTGTGATCATCCCTGAGAAGGGCAAGAAGAGAGAACTCTCCGGGAGAGTTGCCAAGACTACAAATAATCGTATGGAGTTGCAGGCACCGCTTGAGGCCTTGCGCACACTCCCAGTCTCCAGCAGGGTTGCCATCTATACCGATTCCACCTATGTACAAAAAGGAATCAGCTCCTGGATCGATGGTTGGCGCAGGAGGGGCTGGCAAACCCTTGATAAGGAACCAGTTAAGAATCGTGATCTCTGGGAGGCACTGGATCAGGAGTTAGGGCGGCATCAGGTAGACTGGATATGGGTAAAGGGACATGCCGGAGACCCATTTAATGAGCGTGCCGATGTTTTAGCCGTGGCGGCAAGGGGGCGTTTGCAGCTGCCCTTAAAGGATGAAGCGGCAGTCCATATCTTTATGGGAATCACTTGGCGTCAAAAGGCCAAAACGGGTTCCTGGGCAGCCGTGTTACGCTATCAAAATCATGTGAAGGATATTGGTGGTGTGATTCAGGATTCTTCTGCCAACCGTATCCATATCGAATCGGCCTCCTTGGCCCTGGGCTCCCTAAAGAGGCGCTTGCCAGTTCGACTCTATACAACCTCTTCCTACCTGAAAGATGGGGCCGAAAGTTGGCTCAATTCATGGTCAGCCAATGGCTGGCAGACCCGAGGCGGAACCGAGGTATCCAACAAAAAGGAATGGCAGAAGCTTAGTGGGATTCTTCAGGAGCTGGCGGTGTCTTTTTATGTGATTGATAAAGACATGCCGCCCTGTCACAGTCAGGAGGCAAAGACCCTGGCGGGCGAATGGCTGCATATTTCTTAAAGTGGAACGAAAAAAAAGGAACTGCTATGCGGAAGACACACGCAGGGGAATCTCCAGGGTTTCTCTGCTGGAACCTGGACCTGGTGATTGGCGTAATGATCAGTGCTTTGCTCATCGCCTTGGGAATTGCCATAACTTTCTATACCTATGAAAGTCAGAAAAAGACAGCCCTGGAAAATACTGGAAAAATCTTTGAGCTGAGTTCCCGGCAGATAGAGGGGAAGTTGTCCGGTCTGTTACATTCTGTTGAAAATTTTGTCACCTTAACCTCTGTTCTGGATGGTTTGGAAAAAGACAGACGTGGCGATATCAATATTCTCCTGCCCTATTTCAAACAGTCCTTTGTCTCGCTGCCATGGATGGAGGCCTTTTATGTGGGCTATGACGATGGCTCTTTCTATATGATTCAGGCATTGCGTGGCAATGATCTCATCCGTGAGGCCGTAAAAGCACCGGATTCTGCATCTTTTAGTATAAAAAAAATCAATCCTATGGCTTCCGATGGGTATAAGACTGTTTATCAGTTTTACGGGGAAGACCTGCACCTTATTGAAACAAGAACCGTAGAATCCGATGGTTTTGATCCCAGGAAACGGACATGGTATTCCAAGGCCATGCAGTCAGATAGAACCGTTTTTACAGATCCATACCTGTTTTTTACCACAGGACAGATAGGTATAACCACTGCCCGGGCCCTTTCCGGAAGAGCAGGTGTTGTGGGTGCGGATTCTGTGCTCCTCTCCATAGCCCATAATATTGAAGAACAGAAACTCACTGCCTCCACAGAGATAGCTCTTCTGGATAAGGACGGCCTGTTGTTTTTCAGTGCTTCGGAAGCGGATGTCCTTGAATTGAAAAAATCCCGTATGCAACCGGGTAACCAGGGACTCCACACAAAAGACCTTGGTGATAAGGTTCTCAACGCCCTGTATCGGGAGAGTGTGGCCAAGGGTGTGGAGGGCGGTAGGGTCGTTGAGATAGATGGAAAATACTGGTTTGTCCACGCCAGACGACTGGTTAATGGCAATAAGAATGGCATGTACCTGCTGATTGGGGCGCCCATAAAAGAACTGGTGCTTGATGCCATAGTTACCCGTCGCAGAAATCTCTACTTTCTCGCCTGTACCATGGCTGTCGCCCTGTTAATCGGATTCTATTTTTCAAGGAGGGTGGCCCTTTCCCTTTTCGAACTCTCCAAACAGGCCGAAAGTGTCCGTGAATTTAAACTCAGCACCACTTTTAATATCCGCTCACGAATCACTGAGGTGAGTGAGTTGGCCAAAAGTATGAGTGTTATGCAATCGGCCATTAATCGTTTTGTAGCCATTGCCAGAGCCCTGTCTGCTGAACGGAAGATGGGTACTGTATTGGAAATGATTGTTCAGGAAGCCCAGTCGGTCACCAGGGCGGATGGTGGCGGAATAGGACTTGTCAGTGATGATGGAAAGACATTTAAATATTTGATGGTGCGCAATGGAGTCTCTGGAGCCAGATTTGATGAGACCGATATTCCAACGCCTGCCGTAGGCCTTATCCAGGCCAAGAGTAGAGAGGAGTTTGTTGAAGCAGCGGTAATAGAGGATGCACAAACCCTGGTCTGTGATGATATCCACAAGGGAAGTCGCAGCGGCTTTGAATTTTCTCAAGTTGAAAGCCTGCATGGTTCTCAGGAATACAGATGCACCTCTCTGTTGTTTATCCCCCTGCTGAACCGTCAGGAGGAGGTGATAGGACTTTTACATCTCGTAAATGCCAGGGACAAGGGGGATGGAAGTATTTGTGGTTTCTCTGAAGATAAGGTGGCCTATGTGACGGCCCTTGCCTCTAATGCTGCCCTTGCACTTGACAACAACCGCCTGATTCGGGCTCAAAAAGAACTTTTTGACTCCTTTGTGCGGTTGATTGCTGGAGCCATTGATACAAAATCCCCCTATACCGGAGGCCATTGTCAGCGGGTTCCGATTCTTGCCGAAATGCTCGGTGATGCGGCCTCTGTTTCTAAAATCAGGGCCTTTAAGGATTTCAAACTCAGTCGAGATGAACGCTATGAACTCTTTATTGCATCATGGCTTCATGATTGTGGCAAGGTGACCACACCCGAATATGTGGTGGACAAGGCAACCAAGCTAGAGACCAATTATAACCGGATTCATGAAATTCGAACCCGTTTTGAAGTCCTGTGGCGTGATCTTGATGTCATCTACTATAAAGCCTTGGCAAAGGATACAGCCCCAAAGGAAGTCCTCTCTCAAGAGCGTGATGCCGGGCGGAAAATCTTGCATGATGATTTTGCCTTTGTCGCAGAGTGTAATGTGGGGGGTGAATTTATGGCACCCGAATACATTGAGCGTTTACAGCATATTGCTAAGAAGAACTGGTTTCGGAACTTCGATAAGCGGTTGGGGCTGTCGGGTGATGAAGAAGCGCATATGGATATGCTCTGTCAGGTGGAATTTCCGGTACAAGAAACATTAATAGCCGATAAAAAGGAGCATATCTTTGAACGCACTGATGCTGGTAAACCTTATGGTGACAATCCATTGGGAATCACCATGGCCGTTCCGGAGCACCGTTTTAACCTGGGTGAGCTCCACAACCTGTCAATAGCAAAAGGAACTCTCACTGAGGAGGAGCGGTTTACGATCAATGATCATATCGTGCAGACCATCGAGATGCTGAGCAAACTGCCTTTCCCTAAAGAGATTCGACGGGTACCCGATTGGGCTGGAAATCATCATGAAAAACTCGATGGCAGCGGCTATCCTCGCAGCCTTACGGGCAAGCAGCTCTCTATTCCGGAACGGATTATGGCTGTGGCCGACATCTTTGAGGCTTTAACGGCTGCCGACCGGCCCTATAAAACTCCGAAAAAACTCAGCACCTGTCTCAAAATTATGTCTTTAATGCGAAATGACGGACATATCTGCCCGGATCTCTTTGAGCTGTTTTTACGCTCAGGAGTTTACTCCAGCTATGCGGAAAAACATATGATGACGGAGCAGATTGATGAGGTGAATGTTGAGGCCTATCTCTAGCCATGTATAGTTAACGATATCGGCATGTTTGGGTGATGGTCCATTGCTTTTGCCCAACTCTGTGGCAGACCTTAGCCAGGGAAATAGAACCCTTGGAATTGCCATATCCTGGAAAATAGTGTATTTGAAAACGGATGGATACCCCCTTTGAACTCATAGCTCCCTTTGCTGCCTCAGGTGATCAGCCGCAGGCCATTGCCACCCTGGTTCGGGGTGTAGAATCTGCTGCCCCCAGCCAGGTACTCCTTGGTGTCACCGGATCTGGCAAGACCTTTACCATGGCCTCGGTGATAGAGAAGGTTCAGCGTCCGGCCCTGATTATTGCCCCAAACAAGACCTTGGCTGCCCAGCTCTTTTCTGAATTTAAAGAACTCTTCCCCAATAATGCGGTGGAGTATTTTGTCTCCTACTACGACTACTATCAGCCGGAGGCCTATATCCCATCCTCTGATACCTATATTGAAAAGGATTCTGCAATCAATGACGCCATCGACAAGATGCGTCACTCCGCTACTCGCTCCCTGCTCACTCGTCGCGATGTTATCATTGTGGCTTCAGTCTCCTGTATCTATGGACTTGGTTCACCGGATGAGTATAAAAACATGCACCTCTTCTTGCGCTGTGATGAAGACTTTGCCCCGGAACAGGTGCAGCGTCGCTTGGTATTTATGCTCTATGAACGAAACGATATTTCCTTTCATCGCGGTACCTTTCGGGTGCGTGGCGATGTGATCGATATCTTTCCGGTGCATGAGGAGGAGCGGGCGATTCGTTTGGAGTTCTTCGGGGATACCATAGAATCCATATCCATTATTGACC
This sequence comes from uncultured Desulfocapsa sp., assembly GCA_964459485.1. Classification (GTDB taxonomy): domain Bacteria; phylum Desulfobacterota; class Desulfobulbia; order Desulfobulbales; family Desulfocapsaceae; genus Desulfocapsa. The sequence goes on from CAYWMZ010000112.1 coordinate 5,222, forward strand.
CCTTGCGTGGTGTGGTTTTAGAACGTCTGCAAGAGTATACCGTCTTCCCCGGCAGCCACTTTGTGACTTCCAAAGACAGGTTACAGACAGCAGTCGAAACCATTAAGACCGAACTCACTGAACGGCTGGATTATTTCCACCGGGAAAATCGGCTGGTGGAGTTGCAACGTCTGGAACAGAAGACCATGTTTGATCTGGAGATGATCCAGGAACTTGGCTACTGCAATGGCATAGAAAATTATTCACGTCACCTCACCGGCAAGGAACCGGGAGTCGCCCCGCCCAACCTGCTTGACTATTTTGCAGAGGATTACCTGCTCTTTATCGATGAGTCGCATATCGGAGTGCCGCAGCTAAACGGCATGTACAATGGGGATAGATCCCGTAAAAAGACCCTGGTTCATTACGGATTCAGACTGCCCTCCGCCCTGGATAACAGGCCTCTGAAATTTGAAGAATTCCAGAAACGGATCAATCAGGTGATCTTTGTTTCGGCAACGCCGGGAGCCTTTGAACTGGAGCAGGCAGAAGGGCGTCTGGTGGATCAAATAATCAGGCCCACCGGGCTGCTCGATCCCCGTATAGAGGTACGGTCCGCAACTAATCAGGTGGATGATTTGCTGGAAGAAATTCGTATCCGTACTGAACGCAATGAGGCCGTGTTGATCACCACCCTGACTAAGCGAATGGCTGAGGATCTCACCGAATATTATGAGAAGTTGGAGGTAAAGATGCGCTATCTCCATTCAGATATTAAGACCCTGGAGCGCATAGAACTGATACGGGATTTACGCAATGGCGAGTACAATGTGCTCATAGGGATTAATCTGCTGCGGGAGGGGCTTGATATTCCTGAAGTGTCCCTGGTGGCAATTCTTGATGCGGATAAGGAGGGCTTCCTCCGTTCAGATCGATCCCTGATTCAGACCTGTGGTCGAGCTGCAAGAAATGCAAACGGCATGGTAATACTGTACGCCGATGCAGTCACCGGTTCCATGCAGCGTACCATGGAGGAGACGGAGAGGAGGAGGAAAATACAGGAGGCCCATAACAGTGAACATGGTATAGTACCTCAGACAATCCGATCCAAGGTGAAGGATAGCATCAATAAACATCTCAAGGCCAGTGGCTACAAGGCGGCGGATGACCATGGGTCTCTTCAGGCTGCTGAAGATTTGCCAGTATATTACAGTATCAAAGAACTTGAAAAAGAAATCAAAAAGTTGGAAAAAGAAATGCAGTGTGCCGCTAAAGAACTGGCCTTTGAAGAGGCAGCAGCACTTCGTGATAGAATCAAGGCCCTTCGTAGACTGGAGATTGAGATAGGATGAAGGAGGGCTTCTGGTATCGTTTTTCTTTGCGTTTGATCCCTGTGATCTTCTACTGGATCTCTGTACTGCTGTTTAGCACCTGCCGGGTGAAGGTGCATGGCCAAAAATATTGGGATCGGATAGAAGCATCCGGTGCTCCGGCTGTGGCCAGTTTCTGGCATTATACAATATTCTTTATCCTCTATTTTATGCGCAAAAAAAGTGT
>CAYWMZ010000112.1:6767-7049 GCA_964459485.1 uncultured Desulfocapsa sp.
GCCATGGTCAGTGCCAGCAGGGACGGTGAATTTGTAAACCGCATTGTAAAGGGGATGGGCTATGAAACGGTGCGGGGCTCCCGTAAGAAGGGCGGCGTGCAGGCGATCAGGAATCTGATCAGACAGATGCGATCCGGCCACAATGCGGCCATCGTTGCCGATGGTTCCCAGGGCCCGGCCCGGGTGGTGCAGGCGGGTTGTATTGTCCTGGCATCACGAGTCAAGGTTCCGGTATTACCCATGCTCTGGTCCTGTAACCGTTATAAACGTTTTGGCTCATGG
>CAYWMZ010000113.1:0-7046 GCA_964459485.1 uncultured Desulfocapsa sp.
TATCCCTGCGGAAGATCGATCTCCTCTATCTCTATTGCGGGCTTTACATCGGGGCCGTAACCATTTCCGGTCTTCTGAAGTACGCCACCAACGTTCTCCAGGTCTATATTGGGCAGAAGATTCTGATTGAGATGCGCCGGGAGCTTTACCACCATGTGTTGCAGCTCCCCCTGCAGTTCTATAGGAAGATGCAGCCGGGGACGGTGGTATCCGCCATGACCGCTGAACTGAACGCCATTGGCTTTTTCCTGGGCGGGGCCCTGGCCATTCCCATTACCAGTATCCTGACCTTTGTGGTCTTTGTGTGGTTTATGTTTAGCCTGAATCCCTTGCTGACCCTGCTCAGTATGGGAATCTATCCTGTTGAACTCTTTTTGCTCCCCTACCTTCAGAAAAAATATAACCATCTGAATTCATTGCGGGTACAGACCACCCGGAGCATGGCCAATGTGGTGAATGAATCCATCTCAGGGATCCATGAAATCCATGGCAATACCAGCTATGTGTTAGAGGAGAATAAACTCACAACCTTTATCGAGAGACTCCAGGCCCTGATGAAGAAGTTGTTTGTAATTAAGTATGGTATCAAGTTTGCCAATAATTTCTTTCAATCACTGGGCCCTGTTACCCTGTTTCTCGTTGGTGGATATCTGGCGATAAATGGCCAGTTTACCTTGGGTGCTCTGGTGGCCTTTCTCTCTGCCTACGAAAAGGTCTATGATCCCTGGAAGGAGATGATTGAGTATTACCAGAGTTACCAGGATGCCCAGATCCGCTATCGTCAGATCATGCAGATCTTTGATGTGGAACCACCTCATCTCATGTTGCCGCCGCCTGGTCGTGATGTTTTAAAGTTGTCCGGAAAACTCCAGTTGGCCAATGTCAGCTATAAGGTACCCAGCGGTGTCAGGCTCCTTGAGGGGATAAACCTGGAAATTGAGGCGGGGCAACATGTGGCCCTGGTTGGCTTCTCAGGCTCCGGAAAGTCCACCCTGGCCCTGCTTATGGCCCAGCTGTACGATCCCAGCCAGGGAACGATCAGCATGGATAATATCTCCCTTGCCGAAATGAGTAAGGGGGATGTGGGGCCCAATGTGGCAATGATAGCACAGCACCCCTATATCTTCTCCGGCACCATCCTGGACAACCTCGTCTACGGGGTACTGGCCGTTACTGCCTCCGGGGAACTTCCAGAGCGTTCCCGGTTACTGAGGGTTGTTCGTGATGTGGGCTTTCAGGATGATGTGATCCGTTTTGGACTTCAGGCAGTCCTTTCCCCTGAGGAATGTCAGCCGTTTAAAGAGAAATTCATGGGGGTGCGGAATAGCATTCAGACTAGCTTACGGGCTGAGTTTGAGCCCGCCGTTGAATTCTACGATGTGAACCGTTACCTCTATTACTCCACCATCCGAGATAATATTATCTTTGGTGATAGCCTCGACCATGCCTTTACGCTGGTGAATCTCCCTGCCAATAAAGGTTTCCTGGAACTGTTGCGTGAAGTACACCTGGAGAAGCCTCTGCTCACCTTAGGTTTTGCCATTGCCACTCACACCGTTGAGCTTTTGCATGATTTTCAAGACGATGAGTTCTTTTTTCGTGATAATCCCATGGAGATGGAAGAATTTGAAATCTATGCCAAACTGCTTGAAGAGCACAGGAGCCCCCAGCCCAGTGATCTGGAAGCGCGGAATTTGCTTCTTATTCTGGCGTTGCGTTTTATTCCAGGAAAACATTCCATCGTAGCCCTGCCTTTGCCCATGGAAGAGAAAATACTTGTGGCACGACGACGCTTTCAGCGGGATATTGTACATATCGATATGAAACACTGCAAGGAGCATAGCGGTTGCGTGGCATGTTCCAAGGAGATACGCTGCAGTGAAGGCAGCGGCTTTGCACCCCTCTGTCCAGGTGAGTATCTCTATACTCGTACCCTCCTTGATAACATACTCTTTGGTGCAGTGCGGTCAGAACCGGTTCTCGATGAACATTTGCGTAATCTCGTGGCCCAGGCTTTCCGGGATGCAGGTTTGCTTGATGAGCTGATGGCCATTGGCCTTGGTTTTGAGGTGGGCAGCAAGGGAGATCGACTTTCAGGTGGGCAAAAACAGAAGATTGCCATTGCCAGGGCCTTTCTAAAGGATGCCCCACTTCTTATTATGGACGAGGCCACAGCCAGCCTCGATAACAGTTCGCAGGCCTGTATCCAGGCCCTTATTGATGGTGAATTTAAGGGGAGTAAAACTGTTGTTGCCGTTATCCATCGCCTGGATACGACACGCACGTATGATCGTATCATAACCCTCAAGGCTGGAAGAATTGTGGAGCAGGGCAGTTACGTTGAACTTATGGCAAAAAAAGGAGAATTTTATGAACTCGTCCGGGCAGAATCCTGAACTTGATAGTATGAACAGCCTCACCGACATCCAGGAGTTCCTTAATCGATTTCATACCTTTTCTGGAGCCCCACCCGGAGTGGTGAGTCTCTTTGCCTATCTTGCAAAAAAAGAGTCCTATGAGAAAGGCCAGCTCATTTTGGAAGAAGGGCTGAATTGTGACCGCTGCCTGTTGATTATATCAGGGCAGGTCGATATCTTTCAGAATCATAGTGGGCGATGTTTTCATCTCCAGCTATTGAGTGAGGAGGGGAAAAATTGTTTTGGGGAACTGGCTCTTCTGTCAGAATTTGAATGGTTTTTTTCGGCCAGGGCCTGGACTGATGTGCAGTTGCTGAGTATCAGCCGTGAGGCCTTTACCAAAGTCGTGGAGCGTTATCCGGACTACTATCAGGCCATGGTTCAGAAAATCATCTGTTCTCGTATCCATCGATTTGTCGAACAGTCCAGCTATCTCCTGGATCATATAGATCCTAATGCATGGAGGGAAGAGCCTCCGGTAACGTAATAGAAAATGACACAAGGGCACCAAAGAGGATTTGTTGTTAAAATTGTGTTGAATATCGTTTTATATAGCACTGTGCTGCTCTCGCTACTCATGCTCGGTTCCTGTGTTGCAGCAATGTCGGGTAGTGGCGGACTTAAGAGACGTCTGGAGGTGGAACAACTCTTTGACTCGGGTACCCTGCTTCCGAACTACAGCTACTATAGTGAAGGCCCTCCTGTGGAACCTGAGGCCATTATCGCAATCTCCAATAAGTTTCAACTACAGACAAAGTTATGGGTTAAAAGGGACTGGACTGCAAAAGAACTGGCGGAATCCGTGCGCTGGATACGTTTGAGTGAGTTTGGTCTCTGCAGGGCAGATGCCGGTGTGCTGCTGGCACCCGATGGAAAGGAGATCGGGATATGGTTTTCCAAAAAAAACAGCACCGTCATCCGGCAGCCAGCTCCAGGTGTGGTTGAAGTCTATCCCTTTGTATATCAGGGAACCTCCGCCTGTTCACGGCAGGATCGCCATGATGATTTCTAAAGGGGAGCGGCAATGGGGCATGTTGCCTGGAGGGATGGTTGTCTCAACTGTTTGTTCTCCCGTGATTGCTTTAGTAAGCCATATGTCCCAGTGACTTCATAATCAAGGCCAGTCCCATGGCGAACATCCCGGTTAGTCCCATACCGCAGGAAAATCCTGCCAGCAGTACCGGGGCATACTGCCGCCACATGGGGCCGTAGCGTTTGTAAAAGAAGTAGCGCCCTAAAAAGGCACCCAGCACCTCAAGGATCAGGCCATGGGGGGTGGATTGGCCAAGGCCGCGCACCACCCCGTAGATAAGAAGCACGGGGAGCCCAAAGAGGCTCAGTAAAAAATACATAACAAGGCCAAAGCCAAGCCCGGAGAAGACGGTGGTGGCGTTCAGGGCCTGGTAGAACATGGAGTTGCCCTCCATGGTGGATGTCTGCATCAGGAGGGTGTTTAAGGCCTGGAGATGCCACAACTCCTGGGCGTAGGGATAGGCGCTGGATGGAATAGGGGCCAGGCGCCAGATAAACTGTGAAAAGAGCAGACTTGCCACCATCACGATGGGAAAGACTATGATCTCGGCCTTGATAATGCCCCGTAGCGATGTCCCGGTGAGTTCGATCTGCCGGAACTGCACCGTAGCCTCACCGTAGTTATGGATGGGGATAGGGGCGTACCAGATCTCGATCCCCTGATAGCCGAAAAATTTAGCACCTGCTATAAAACTGGCCTCCCGTACCAGGGGCAGGCTCACAAACTGTCCGGCGATTCCTTCCATCCTGGCGGTGATATAGGAGATGATCGGAGTGTAGATAAAACCGTAGCCGAGGAAGAAGATCCAGGGGAATTTGGGGACCAGCCACACACAGAGCCCGACATAAGAAAGGGTTGAGAAGACGTAGATAGCAATAGCGATCCAGAAGTTGAAATCACCTCGTCCAGGAGGAGGGTGAAAAAGATCGTGCAGGGTTCCCATATCGTTTTTTGTATCGCGATAGGAGCGCAGCACCGACCACACCCCGATCACTCCGATGGCAAGCCCCAGACCGATGCCGAAACTCATATAAAAATCAAAGTTATTGGCAAAAACCGTATCCACCGTGGCCATGCCGGGATGCCAGCGTTGCAGGACACCATGAGCATAGAGGATGGGATTCAGGATAATGGTGATGATTAGGCCGACAAGCCCCCCAATTACGGCCCAGAAGGGCAGCACCATCCCAATAAAGACTAGACCAAGATCCAGTTGGATTCCTGTGGCCACCGCAGGCAAAACATCTTCGGTATAGCTGGTCAGTTCGATCCAGGGGATGGGGATCAGACGGATGGGTTCATTAAAGATAAGTCCTGAGGCGATGGGTAGCAGGACATAGATGGCACCAAACAGTAGTCCGATCACGCCGCCAATGGAGAACACTCTCCATTTCCAGCTCTTTTTCTTCTCTTCCGTGGATTCAGCCAGTGCCATGGTTCCCAGAGCACCCACAGGTGCCATGGGGAAGGGTAGCTTTTCCACGTCAGAGGTGATGCGGTACAGGGCGTAGCCCAGTCCAAAGTGATCAATTCTTTGAATAATCTGGGAGCCCACCAGTAGCAGAATGGGGATCAGCCAGTCCCTGTGGAAAAAGCTGCGCTCCACCATGGACATGGAGTCGGGGCCGGGAGCTACCCAGCTGGGAATAAACTCCGTGAGCCCCAGCATCCTAGCCGCATCGGACTGCACCAGATACTGGTTCCAGAGCAGCCCTGAAAAGGGTGAGGCCAGGGCCGCACCCGCCATATAGTAGAGGAGGAAAATCTCCTGTTGTTTCAGTTCAGAATGGGCCCGTTTGGCCACCTCTGCAAAGAGGATAATGGTGACCCAGCGTGCCGCAGGCCCTATGCCCTGGCCAATGACCAGTTGCAGGTACATGGAGCCGGGCATCATTAGAAAACCGATAAAAACGGCACCCACTATGGTCTTCCAGTCAAATCCCTCTTCAAAATGGTCGGGTACTTTGAGGAGATCCCGGTATTCTTTTAGTTCTTTATCGTCGTACATATAATTTAACCGGCAGAGCCAGTTGGCGGCAGAATTGGGCTACTTGAAAGCATAGTAAATGCTGTATGTGTCGTTCTCTGTTCATTGGTGACACGCTCTAATTTGGCAGAACCTGATAGGCAGAATCGGTAAACATCCCCACAATTGCCCAGCCGCCTCCCATTAAGAAATCTCCAATAATCAGTCCGATAAAGAAGAACTGGATCTTTTTAAAGAGGGTGACCCCACCATAACGCATACATAAGGCATTGCAGACCCAGCCGATAAAAAAGCTCAGCCACAAAATACGCATGGCCGAACTGTAGGCGGTAAGGTAGCCAAGGGGGTGGATGGGCCACCAGTAAAAACGGTGGTAGCAGAGCACCAGGATCAGCATCACAATGGCACCTGCAATGGCAAAGAAAGTGATCCAGCTTCCGGATTCAACGGGTGTTGTTATCAGCCGTTGGGCATTCTCAAAGACTGTGACTGTAGTACGGTTGGCCCATTCCAGTTGCAGTTCACGGGTTCCATAGCGGTAGTAGAGGGTCATCATGGCCAGGATAGAGGCCGCAAGGCTTGTGAGGATGGTAAAAAAGAAACCGGAGAATAGCAAGACTCCAGGACTCTTGCCATGACTCAGCTTTCTGGCATGGAGCAGGGAGGGCATGAGGGACTCCCTGAGATCTACAAAGAGGGCCTTCTGTCCCATGGCTGCAATGAGGCCGCCGACACCACTGAAGAGTTTGCTGCCGCCAAAGGTGATTAAGCCATCCATGGGGGCAACGGTGAGGGTGAAGTAGGCCAGACCTCCCTGGCAGATAATACGGGTGGTCACCAGCATAACCATAAATGCAGCACTGAAAAATAAGAATGAAGTAGAGAGGGGCATTCCAAGGGATACCGACCAGTACAGGAGGCCGCAAAAGCAGAAGACTGCACCCCAGAAGGAGAGGCGTACATCAAACCATTCGGTTCGTGATTGCTCCGCTTTAGCGAGGAATAATGACTGCTTGAGTACGTTGAACAGATGGCTCCTGGCCAGCCATATCAGAAAGACGAAGAAGATGCCATAGGCTCCAATCATCTGGGTCTCTTCGGGGTGGGCCAGGGTGGGGCCGAAGGTGATGCCTAGTTCTGATGCCGGAATGGAGTAGCCCAGAATAGAGAGCAATCCAAAGAGGAGACCACCGAGGATAAAGAAGAACCAGAAGCTGAAAGAGATCTGCCGTGATGTGAGAAAGGCAAAGCCAATAAAGGCTGGATAGAGATACATCTTCAGTTTATGGAATCCTGAAAAGAGACCCTCTTTGGGAAAATAGGGGCCTGCAAGGATCAGGGTGGGGAGTTGAGGTACCGAAGGGTAGTAGAAGTGCAGGCCGTTAAGAAGGTGCAGGAACACAGGAACCATCAGGCCACAGATTAAAAATCGGTTGCTGAAAAAACTGCCAACCCTGCCTTCATCCAGGGAGCGGCTCAGCATCTCAGGAACTCGCAGCAGGGGAAAGTTGATCCGTTCGTTATGGATCCACTGCCTGGAGAGGATGTTGATAATAAAGAGCATAAAACCATATGCAAGCAGGATAAATGTAGCCCACAGGAGGAGCGG
>CAYWMZ010000114.1:0-7015 GCA_964459485.1 uncultured Desulfocapsa sp.
AAACTGTGCTGGGGTGTCGGCTTTGAGTCGGGCGTTGGTTCAGGAAACTCCTACTCCATGTCCTACGACACACCCGTTGACGATATGCAGTTTGCCGGCTGGATAGCCAATCTGTACGAAGATGATACCTTAAAATTTACCAATATGTATGCCCATGCCATAAATGTAACTGATGGCTTTACGGGCCTGGTAGTCTTACCCTTCACCCTAAGTGGAACGGATTTGAATGGTGACGGCACAACTGATCAGTACCAGATGAATGCCAATAGTGGCGGTTTTATCACTCGAACTGAGCCCACAGCCAATATCGGTACAATAGATCTCGTCACCCTCCTGAGTGAGGTCAAGCATGAACAATTTGGTTTCTTTGTTGATCTGGCCCTTAGCCATACAACGCCTTCAGGACTTTCCAGCAATCCAATGCTGCAAATGAGCGGTTCTGATGCCTTGTTAAACTCCAATGGAGAGCAGACAAGCCGTACTGGTTATTCTGTATGGGCAGGTCTCAAAGCAGAACTGCCCTGGCAGGCCACAATCGGTTTTGAATACAACTGGGGCTCACAGTACTGGATCGGATTTACAGCCGGAGAAGACAATCCTGCGGGTTCCAAGCTTGCCACCAGGGGCAGTGTATACGAACTCTTCTACAACCATCCAATGGTTGGGAATAAACTCCTCCTCTCTATCGGTGCCCAATACTACGACTACGAATACTCCGGAAGTGGTAACCCCATGGGCGAGCCGGTCAAAATTGAAGACCTCAATGCACTGGATGCCTTCCTTCCGGTCACCGACTCCATGTGGAACTACTACATGAATATTGTCTATCGCTGGTAAATATTCACCATATTGAGATTTATTATCTGCCAAGGGCAGGTCGCTGTTTTGACCTGCCCTTTTTTTTCTTTTATTAAGTACCCCTGACCTGTACATTACCTTCCCCATTACTTAGCAGGAGATGGCCATGTTCTCCGCAAAATATTTCACTTTCCTTGCCCTGTTCCTTAGCGGAATGTTCTTCATAGCCCCAGGATTTGTACAGGCTGCGGAACAGAGTCAATGTTCTATTTGCCATACCGATTCAGGCCTCATTGATGAACTCACTGAAGATGCCATTATTTACGGAGAAGATAAGCCTGAAATTTCGTCCCAACAGAAGGGAAAGGGCTATGGTGTAAAACAGGCCCCCTTTGATCTCTACGAAAAGATCCTTGTGGATGAATCTTTTTTGATCTCACCCCACGGACAGATTCCCTGCCAACTGTGTCACCTTGGTAATCCCGAGGCAACAGAGCCTGACATAGCCCATCAGGGTATGCTCAGCGATCCAAGCCTCAATGCCCAGGAGACCTGCGGCCAGTGTCACGATGAAATCACCACCTCGTCCATTGACTCACTGCACAGCAACCCCACCCCCTTATACACAAGCCTTAAAAAACGTTGCAGTCGTGAACAGCTGGATACCCTGAAGAAGGCCGCTCTTCAACAACAGTGCCTTATCTGCCATCAGGGAAGCTGCGGCTCCTGCCACGTCAGCAGACCAAAGGTCAGCGGTGGTGGTCTCCGCAAGGGGCATCTCTTTAGCAAAACTCCTGATTTTGTTTCCCAGTGTCTCCCTTGTCACACCTCCCCCACAGGTTATGATTTTATAGGCAAAAAAGGCAAGGGGGACGTACACTATCGTAAATACCAAATGACCTGTTCCAGTTGCCATTCTGGGGAGGAGATGCATGCCTCTGCCTCCGGAGCAAAAAATCGCTACCATTTTAAGAAATTGCCCCAGTGTGTTGACTGCCATGAAAACATCTCAACAGGTCCCATTCCCGAGCATGTGACCCACCAGAATGTCTCCTGCGCCGTCTGCCATGCTGGTCCCTACCAGAACTGCACCTCCTGCCATATGGGCACAGATGAAGATGGTGTTCCTTTCACCCAATCCCCTCCAGCCGGCAAGAATCTCAAAATCGGCCTGAACCCTGACAAAATTGGCCCCCGCTTTGTACTGATGCGAGAGGTTGGAATACAGAGGGACACTTTTAAGGACACCATTGGCATGATGTCCCGCTTTTCCGCAGCACCAACCTATAAAAGGGCAAGTCCTCACACCATTCAACGCCGTACCTGGCAAGCCGCTGATTGCAATCACTGCCATGGTAACAAAGAGATCTTCCTGACCCAGGATTCCGTCCCCTTTGACACCATTGTTGCGAATAACCATATTCTCCTCAAAGCGGAAGATGTTCCCAAAAAAGTTCAGGCCAAACGCTCTTTTATTCTTAGCCCAACCCACCCCGACCATTCAATGCGGGTCAGTGCAGAGTGGCTAAAAAAACATAGTAAAGATAAAAATTTAATCATCCTTGACACCAGAACTAGGGATCAGTACGAAAATGAGCATATCCCTGGGGCCTATCATCTCTGCTTCTGTCTTTTCAGAACCGGAGCTGATTCCAGTCCCCCCTATATGATGCAGTCCGTTACAGAACTGGCCAAGATATTCTCCGGCCCCCGCCTTGGTCTCACGCCTGAAAAACGTGTTGTGATATATGACGATGGTCACAGTGGCCGGGGTACTGCCTTTCTGGGATTACAAATGATCGGCCACAAAAAGGTTTCATTTCTAGATGGAAACATCACTGCCTGGAAAGCAAACAACTTTAGCATCGCCAAAGGAAAGGCACCAAAGGCCAAGGTGTCTAAGTACCCCGTGCAGGCCAAAAACCTTCTGGTGAATAATAAGAATATTATTGAAGCCATGGGAGCAGGACTAGCCGTTGTGGTTGATGTGCGTAACGTAGCACAACATAACGGAGACATGAAACGCGGCGATATCTGTAAGAAAGGGGGAGCCATCCCGGAATCACTCAGCCTCCCTCTCCAGACTATCCTGGACAGCAGTGGCAGATTTTATGGAGACGAACGACTTTCCTGGCTCCTGTCAACAGCCGGGCTGAGCCAGTCTCCAGACAAACAGATCATCCTCACCTGTAACACTAATATGCTGGCGGCTGAGATGTATATGGCACTCAAGTACCTCGGCTACAAAAATGTCAAAGTCCATGATGGCTCATGGGCAGAGTGGGCTGCTGAGTTCGAATAAGATCTAACGAATCCCTTAACGCAACACATAAAAAAAGCCCCTTTCCGCAAGGAAAGGGGCTTTTTTATGACTACACAAATGCAATAGACGAAGTCTCCACTACTGCCTGCAATGATCACCGTACCCGTCTCAAACAGGATAGGAGAGCAACTCTCTATTCGCAGGTCTTTGGCTTTTCGGCATCCAGTGCATATTTCCGAAAGAACTGATGCAGATGCTCCATCTGAGAGATGGTATAGTTGTACGTTTCAAATTTGGGCATAGCCTTCTTAAACTTTCTAAAATCACTGCGAAAGAAACGATCCCAAGCCTTTTTGGTACGATCACCAGGAGACACCACGGGAACCTTATTCCTCTTATGACAGGCCAGGCACTTGCGAAAGATATAGCGCCCCTTGCCAGCAGAACCAACCGCCATATCAAATTTCTTTCTAGAGCTTCTCTTGATTTTTTTTACTGATTTACCGGTCTTTATCTTCCCTTTGTTGTACCTTTTTTCTATTTTGGCAATAGACTGTCCCGATCTTTTCTTAGCCGCTGTTTCCACCAGGTAGCGATGAATATTCTCAAGCTGACGATCATTGATACCAACGGCTGAAAAATCATGATCAAGATCTCTTAATTTCTGATAGTCCTCTGTAAAAAATGCCTCCCACTCTTTGGTACTACGCTCTCCTGGATCCAGTGCAGTAAGCCCCTTATCCTTGTGGCAGGAACGACATGTCTGGATGGCATACTTCCCCCACAGGGCATTACCACCATTTGGATCAAATGCCTGAACATCCTGGGCGGCAACAAACAGCAAAACGGCAACGACAGCCGACGCAAATAATTTCATACATCACTCCTCAGGAAAACGCATTTCTTTCCTTAAACCAGCAAATATTCTGTGATTCACTTCAATCAGACTCTCCTTAAAAGTGTACTAGACTCGGGCCAAAATTACCAAGCAATTCTCTTCCTCTTACCCCCTATTTTGTGGTACGTCTTCAGGGCTGCACTCCACAAATCCCCAGTAGGGATAATCCACTTTATATTCAGCCACCAAGCCGGGACTCTGCTCACGACTGGCCACCAGCCACAGTTTATTTTTCCGACTCTGCATATCCTGGGAAACCAGGGGATCCCAGTCTGGATAGAGTACCATGGCATTGTCGGCACTGTACTCTATATCTCCCGAGCCCTTAAACACCCCCAGATGTGGTGTCTCCTTATAACTCTTACCATCCCCTCGAGAAAGCTCCGAGATAACTAGGAATGACACATGCAACTCATCACGAATGGATTCAAGCTGTCGCAACCAGGCATCAATCCCCGTCCGTCGCTCAGAAAAATCTTTAAAGGGAAGTTTATGGAGTGAGTCAATGACCACAACGGTGTAGTCACAGTTGGTCTCATGACGTATAAAATCGATATGCTGCCGCATTACCTCAGGGCTGACCTGGCGATCATTAATGACTCTAAACCAGGGAAGCATCCCCTGCATCTGTTCACATGCAGCCCTGTATCGTTTCTCCTCTTCAGGGGTGAAAGTCTGATGTCGTATAGTCTCACCTGACAAACGGGCAAGGCGACTCAGGGTGCGTTGATAGATCTTTTGCCTGCCATTTTCAAAGTCATAGTAGAGCACGGGAACCTTGCGCAGGGCCATCTCGGTTGCTACCTGAATCAGAAAGGTTGACTTGCCGGATTTGGGAGCCCCCCCAAGGATATTGATGCCGTGGACACCATCAAGGGCCGAATCAAAGAGGGAAAAACCTGTCTTGAGTGCAGCATAGGATGCACCACTTTCCAGAAGCAGCAGTTCCTGAAAGAGATCATACTCGCGAGTAGGTGAAATAAAGGGAGAAAATGCCTTTGCAGCTTTGAGCATTGTGGCAACGGCTGCACGAAATTGTTTTCCCTTATCCCGGGCAAGCTGACAGAGCGTATAGCCTTTAGGCAGACCTACCGGCCATCTCAAGGGGCGAACCTTGTAGCCGATGCGGGAGGCAAGCCTTCGCATACTGGAATCAGATTCAGCACTGTTGCTGGTGACCAGAAACAGGGTCTTGATAAAGGCAAAACAGTTGGGATCGATGCGTTCCATGGTCTGACAGTCTGGGACTGCCACAGCAGGATAACCCAGTTGTTTCAGAGCAAGCAAAGTCTCTTCCCCTTCACAGAGAAAGAGGCTGCCATTTTCACAACGGGCAATATCTTCGACATTAAAGATGGCTGGCCGAGCATCAAAGAAATGCTCATCCCCATGCCAGAATGAATCTTCCCCGTGATCCGGAAAGACGCAGCGAGCGGCATAGCAGTTGCCATCCTCCTGAAAATAGGGATAGACGAGATAACGTCCGTTAAAGCCCACCCCAAGTTCAGTAAGACTCTCCTTCCCAATTCCCAACTCCTGAAAACGTGCCAGAAGGTTCTCGGTGAAGTTCTCCTGGTAGGATTGAAGCTCAAGGTTAATATTACCAGAGGGGTAGTCACTACTGCTGAGAAAAGGTTCCCGATCCGGATCAAAGCCGGGTACTGACGCAGGATCTATCCCCACAAGTTTGGCAAACCAGAGGGGATAACCACCTGGGACACAACGATTGCGGCAACGAAAATACCCCTCGAAGGGACTTTTATTCTTGAGAAAGACCACAAAACGGTCTCGATGCTCCAAGCCCTTTTCTTTGCAAAAAGGACAATCGGCAATAAGGTAGTTATTTTCTATCCTGGCATGGGGGAGGTTTTCCTGGTAGAGACGTCCCAGACTACACTCCTCATCACTTGCCATTGAGTAGTGCCGTCATCACTTTGGGATCCAGCTCAGCATCAAAGTTGATATGTACCGAACGCCCGAGTTCCATGTCGTGAAGGTTGCGAATGGCTACCACTGTTCCCCTGCACTCCATCTCCGCCTCTCCATCTTCCGCCTTAAAGGAGATCTTCACTGGACGCCCTAAAAGGCTCCGGGCCTGTTTTCGCTGAGTAATTCGGGAAAGAAATGAGATCCCTCCGATGGCAATATCACTGCACTCTCCACTGAGTGTGGTATCCGTAACATTTCCCTCCTCAGACAAAAGAGCGAGCTGAACTGTGCCGGACAAGGGGTGGCGTTCATCCTGACGCCGCTCCGCCCCTGAGGCCATAAAGAAATCGTTCACCTGGCCAAAACGGGTGCAATATTCTCTGAGTTTTGCCTCAAGTGCCGGGTGATCTGTTGTCCATTGCTCCACACAATCGGCAGAAAGGGTGGAGACCTCAACAGCCCCCATACTTGCCGCACTGAGGGTCCACAGCGAATCATCAAAAAATGAGGCCGCCCCAAACACATTGCCATGGCCCAGTGTCTTGATCAGGGTCTCATTCTCCTTCTCGTTGAAGTAGAGACGAACCCGTCCCTTGTTGACAAAAAAGAGCCGCCACTGACTCTCCCCCTGCCGCACAATAACGGTCTCTGTTGTGAAGGACTGATGTTCCAGAGAATGATAAAAGACGTTGAATTCTTCGGTACTCAACAGGTCGTATAATTCTGACCAGATAAGAATATGATCCTGATCGATGGCATTACTCTTGGCATCCTCTATGACCTCAGCTGCCCGAATAATCTCAGAGAGGGCCATGGCATCGATATCAATGAGCCTGAGCCGCAGGGCCTCGGCCTCGTTGAATTTTTTGAGCCGGGCCATCTTTTCAATCAGGCGCACAAGGATCTTCTTGGCGGCCTCTTTTTTGTCATTTTCAAGGAGGGCATACACCTCTTTTTCTTCTGCATAATCGGTAAGTTCTTCATATACAGTAGCAGGATTCGAAGAGGCACTGCGTATGCTGATAGATTCGGCTGCTATGGGCTCTGCTGCTGAAAGAGAAGCACTCTCCACATTTGACCGAGTGACACCTTTACCTTTGAGCTCTGTAGAGGACTTGGTAACCACA
>CAYWMZ010000115.1:0-4486 GCA_964459485.1 uncultured Desulfocapsa sp.
ATCGGCAATGGAGGCGGCCACGCTCATATGGGTGTACTCTTCGTGATCATAGCCGTTGATACTGGATGGGGAGATACCAAGATCGGCCAGGGTCTTATCGGTGAGGAGGCGGGTACCCGCCCCGTTCTGGCGATTGATAAAGCTGTAATTGTTTTGAGCCACATCTGTGAATCCGCTGATACCGAGAGGGTTTCCTCTGGCAACTATCAAGCCTTGTTGTCGGTAGCAGAGGTTGATCAGCTGTAAGGGGCGATCTGCCAGAAACCGTTTGATAAAGGAGATATTATACTCGCCTGTCTCTTCGTCGAGGAGGTGGCTGCCGGCCATATGCGCCTCTCCACGACGAATGGCCATGATTCCGCCCATGGAACCCACATGGGCTGAGGAGACTCGGATCGTTTTGCGTCCTTTATGGAGGAGGTTGGCCAGCACATCAATGATATTGTCATGACTACCGATGGCCACCAGAGTGGACTGGATCTCGTTGAGGGGACGCAGGAGTTCAACTTCCACCGCCTCCCCCGCTCCCACACCTTCCGATCCCGCATGCAGGGTAAGAAGTCCGTCAGCCCGAACCAGTGACATAACAGCTCCTGCCCCCTTTCCGGCAGGAGTTGCCATAAGGGTCTCCCCTACCTGTCCCAGAGTAATTCTCACATATTCATCCACTCCCATGGCTGAATGCATGGGGCGGGACATCCGGGCGCTTATAAACTGGGCGTCCGCCTGCTGCATATCCATAAAGTCAGAGATCATCTCCTGGACAAAGAGGCGCATGGTGAGAATGGCTGAGACAGGATAGCCGGGGAGTCCAATCACCGGGGTATTGTTTACTATGGCCAGAATCACAGGTTTACCGGGTTTAATGGCAACCCCGTGCACTACAACTTCGCCAAGCTCTGCCAGTACTGTGGCCGTGTAGTCACGGGTACCCGCCGAAGCCCCGGCATTGATAATTACTATAGCATTCTGCTGCGTGGCCTCCATAATTGCAGCCCGGAGTTTCTCCTTATCGTCAGAAACAGGACTGCTGCCCGTGGCCACAGCCCCCCATTCGTTGAGGTAGCCCGATAGAATACGTGAGTTAAACTCTATTATCTGACCGGGTTTGGGGCTGCTACCCGGCTGAATAAGTTCTGAACCCGTGGGGATAACCAGAACTCGGGGTGCTTCTTTGACTGCAACAGTGGTGACCCCGGTTGCCAGCATGGCCCCCTGGTCAATGGGACGAATGGTGTGGCCTTCCGGCAGGATCAGTTCCGTTGCCACGATATCTTCACCAATGGTACGAACATGCTGCCAGGGCGTGGCAGGGTGGCTCAACTCCACTTCTGTATCACTGCTGTAGTGCACGTCCTCTATCATCACCACAGCATCAAACGCCTGGGGTAGACTATTTCCGGTATTCACTGCCTGAAACTGATCTGCTCCCAGCCGAACGGGGGCTGCCTCACTTGCCGCTGCAAGGTCTGCAAAATGCACGGCGATACCATCCATGGCCGCCGCATTGTGGGCAGGAGATGAGTGTCCTGCAAAGACTGGGGCTGCTGTAATCCGGCCCAAGGCCTGTTCCACATCCACGGTTGTGGTTTGGGTACTGCCGGAGAACGAAATGGTATCAAGGGCCGTCTGCCATTTTGCCACGGCCTCAGTAAGAGGCATGTTTTTTACATAGATATCGTGTGATCTCATAAGAAGAGCTGCACCATAACTTCGGTGCCCTTGCCCAGTCCCTGGGCGGATTCGTTAATAAGGAAATAGCCGTGGGCCCGGGACAGGGTGGATATGGAGCCGGATTTACCAAGTACCGGAATGGCTAAGGGAAGTGCGTCCGGCTGTTTTTCGAGCTGTACCCGGATCAGATCCAACCTGCCAGCCGCCGAGTTGATATTGCGCTCCAGTATGGCCCGCACGCCGGGTCTGAAACCCTGTTGCGGATCGGGTATCCCGGAGAGGAGCAGCAGGGCAGGTTTTACAAAAAAGTCGAAGCAGACCATGGCAGACACCGGGTGACCGGGCAGGCCAAAGATCGCACTATTGTTACTCAGCCCGATAATAATCGGTTTACCCGGTTTTAAGGCCACACCATGGACCAGGATTCCCGGATTGCCAAGTTTTTCGATAACCCGTTCTCCAAGATCCCGCATCCCCACAGAACTGCCGCCGGAAAAAAGCACCACGTTATTCTCGGTGGCGGCCCGTTGCAGGGTGGCAAAAAATGTCTCTTCACTGTCTGAGACGATGCCGTAATCGGTGACCTCCGCCCCAAGTTCGGTACAGAGCCCACTGAGGGTTATGCTGTTAATATCCCTGATCTTGCCCATGGGTGCGGGTTCCGACCAGGGTACGATCTCATCACCCGTGGACAAAATCCCCACCCTGGGACGTTTGTAGACACTGATCTCTGCGATCCCAAGCCCTGCAAGCAGCCCCATATCCTGGGGTCTCAGTTTGTGGCCTCTCAGGAGGGCGGGGCTGCCCTTTGCAATGTCTTCGCCCCGGTGGATCAGGTTGCTGCCGACTCCCACACTCTTTACCACTTCAAGCATTTTGCCATCAACGGGAACGGTGTGTTCAAACATTACCACGGCATCACTGCCCTTAGGGAGCAAGCCGCCGGTTGCAATACGAAAGCACTTTCCCTGCCTCACGTCGCCTTCGGGCATCTGGCCCATATGGACTTCGCCGTCAATCTCCAGATAGCAGGGCATGGAGCTACTGGCCCCAAAGGTGTCTGCGGCACGAACTGCAAAACCATCCATGGTGGATCTGGGATGGGCCGGGAGATCTTCCGGAGAATGTATGTCGCTGGCCAGAATACGGCGCAGACCCTGATCCAGGGGGCAGTTCTCGCTGTGCAGGGGGATGCTGGCCAGGGCTTCAAGGAGGATGGAAGACGCTTTGGCAACCGGGGTCAGTCCGCTCCGGCCCAGCATATCTTTTGGTCTACTGTCTGTCATGGCAGTTCCCGGATGTTGAGGCTTATTGTTTCTTCTCGTTGCAGAAGAGACAGGAAACTCTGTTGGTCACAGTATGAGTCCTCGATTTCAATACTTCTGATTTCAGAAAGGAGTGTGTCACGATAGGCCAGAAATTGTGCCAGATGTTTAGCCCTGATTTCACAGCCGTGGCTCAATATCTGTGCGCCCCGCTCCACGGCAATCACGTTAAAGAGTTTGACCCGTATCCGAATGGATTGGCTCTCTTCTTCAGCTTGCAGGGCCTGTGTGGCGGTCTCGGTGCGCAGCGATGCATGTGTACTTCCCTTGCGAAAGATGGCTCCAGCCAGCCCAGGCATGGCAGCCGAGAGGGCAATGACCATCTCCTCGCCATAGAGCTGCCGATTGAGATTGTCTGCTGGCAGACCATCAAGAAAGATGGTCTCAACCCGACTTTTGACATACTCTTCTGTGAATCCGGGCAGTCCGCTCAGCAGATCGCCCAGTCCTATCCCCTGTCTGACATCGAGGTAGAATCCGCCCTGCAATAGCGTTGTGAAGCGTGGCAGGTTGCCAGGGTCAATTTCTAAAAAGACCGTTTTCATGGCTGCCTCCTACATGCGCTGGACGTAGCGGTCATATTTAGCAAGGTAGATTTCTGTGAGGGTGAGGAAGGCCGTAACAATCAGGGGGCCGTAAATAATCCCCAAAACACCATAAACGCTGAGTCCGCCGATAATAGACAAAAACACCAGCAGGGTATGCATCTGCACTTCATCGCCAACCATCTTGGGTTTTACCAGGTACTCTATGGAGAAGGAGAGGGTGAGATAGAAGATAAAGAGAAAAACCCCGCTGCCAACCCGGTCGTTCAGTATAAGAACCAGTGAGGCGGGAATCATGACCAGGCCGATACCAAAGATGGGCAGGAAGGCCAGGATGGCCATAATACCGCCCCAGAGAATGGGGGAGCTAAGACCCAGAATGGCAAAAATGGCCCCACCCAGTATCCCCTGGATCAGGCCGCAGATTCCATTCCCTTTGAGGATGGCATTGGCAATCTCCTCAAATTTCTCCAGGAGTAGTCGGTCTTCGTCGTCTGGCATGGGCGAGAGGGCAATAACAAATTTAACTAGCCGATCCTGATCAATCAAAAGGAAGAATATGGTCAGGATCATCATAAAAAATAGGAACACAAACTGGAGGACATTGGCCGCCCAGGAACTGGCCTGATTGTACACAAAGAGCCCGGCATTTTTGGCCAGATAGGAGAACATGGCGGTGATCTGGGAGGGCTCGAAACTAAAGCCGAAACCGTCCAGATAGTTCTGCATCTGAAGGATCAGGGGGCTATCCTGCATAAAGAGCTGAATCTTGGTACCGATCTGGGTGCTGCGCCCCCAGTGATATAACCCTAAAGCCTCACTGGAGAGTGCCCCAACAAAGAAAAACAGCGGGATAAAAACGATAAGTATGATCAGGAGACAGGTGAGGATGGAGGCCACCGACTGGTGCATCTTGCCACAGAGAAATTTGTACACTGGCCG
>CAYWMZ010000115.1:4586-6961 GCA_964459485.1 uncultured Desulfocapsa sp.
GGATGGAGGCCACCGACTGGTGCATCTTGCCACAGAGAAATTTGTACACTGGCCGGAAAATATTGGTGAGCAGAAAGGAGAGCACCAGGATGGACCAGAAAGGCCAGAGGATATAGCCTAAGAAAATGGTTGAAATAAGAAAAATCAGCAGAAAGTACCAGATTCGTATGGAATTCGGGCCGCTGTCGGAAGAGGGCTGAGGGAGGTTCTTGTCAATCATTAGCGATTTGACTCGTAATTAAGGTTGGGGACATTTGAGAAAGAGTTGCAATTTTCATGGGAATTGGTACCTTTAGTTCCTTGCTGATCGTCTGCAAACCTTAGGCACATCACCACTTTTCTACTACTATATAATGGACTGCGGTTGAAGCAAAGAGAAATGCTTCCCGACCCGCAAAAGAGGCACATCATGTGGAAAGATTTAGATATATCTGTACGTCGTTGCGAACCTGAAAAGCGTAAGGAGAAGCCGGATCAGAAGAATCTCGGCTTTGGCAATCTCTTTACCGATCATATGTTTTTAATGAAATGGAATCGGGAAAATGGCTGGCATGACGCAGAAATCCGCCCCTATCAGAATTTCAGTATGGATCCTGCGGCCATGGTCTATCACTATGGCCAGGCAATTTTTGAGGGCCTAAAGGCCTATAAGGGTGATGATGAACAGATCTTTATGTTCCGGCCCGAAGATAATCTGGAGCGGATGAATGGCTCGGCACTCAGGATGTGTATGCCACGCCTCCCTGTGGAGAAGGTTCTTAAGGGGATCAAGGCCTTGGTCTATCTCGACCGGGACTGGATTCCAACCGGAGATGGTGCCACCCTCTACATTCGCCCCACCATGATCGCTGTGGAACCTGCCCTTGGAGTACGCCCCGCCGAGCAGTACTACTTCTATGTAATCATGTCGCCGGTTGGTGCCTACTACGCAGAGGGTTTTAACCCCACCAAGATCTGGGTCACCGATAAGTACGTCCGGGCAGTGAAGGGCGGAGTGGGCCATGTAAAGACTGCCGGTAACTATGCGGCATCCATCATGGCAGGCCAGGAGGCCCACAAGGCCGGTTACACCCAGGTGCTCTGGCTCGACGCCTGTGAACGTAAATATATTGAAGAAGTAGGGACTTCCAATATCTTCTTTATGATTAATGATGAACTGATTACGCCCCCCTTGGGTGGATCTATCCTGGGCGGCATCACCCGTGATTCTGTAATGCAGCTCGCGACAAGCTGGGGTGTTACGGTGCGGGAAAAGCAGATCACCATCCAGGAGGTACTGGCCGCCATTGAAGACGGCAGTCTTAAAGAGGCCTTCGGATCCGGTACCGCAGCCGTTATTGCCCCCATTGGCGAACTTTGCTACCAGGAGAAGAAGTACATGGTGGCAGATGGCAAGACCGGGGCCCTGTCGCAACGCCTCTTTGACGAATTGCAGGCTATCCAGAACGGCCAGCAGGAAGACCCCTTCAAGTGGATCGTGCGTATCGGCTAACCGCTCTCCCGCCGTTCGTGCGGAGACAGTAATAAATATCACGCAATTTCAAAAACATGGGGTGAATGCTATTTTTTTGGTATTCACCCCTTGATTTTCATCAAAGCAAACCTATAGTTTTGGCCAGTTTGATAGCAAGCTGGTATTATACCAAATTATTAATCACAGTTTATTAGGTGGGGCAATGCTCCCGACTACTTAAACAATCATACGTTTCACAGGAGGAAGTACATGAAGATTCGTCCATTAAATGATCGTCTGCTCGTCAAGAGACTCAAGGAAGAAGAAATGACAGCCGGTGGTATTATCATTCCAGATAGTGCCAAAGAGAAACCCGCTGAGGGTGAAGTGGTATCTGTTGGACCAGGCAAAGTTGCCGATAACGGCGAGCGTGTTGCCCTGCAGGTAAAAGAGGGTGATACCGTACTCTTTTCCAAATATGGCGGAACCGATGTAAAGCTCGATGGTGAGGATTTCCTTATCATGCGTGAAGATGACATTCTCGGAATCGTAGAATAATTTCATTTAAATTTGTCAATACACCATATCTAGGAGATGTAAATCATGGCTGGAAAAGATATAAAATATGGAGTGAAAGCACGCGAGTCCATTCTCGCAGGTGTCAATACTCTTGCTGATGCAGTAAAAGTAACACTTGGACCTAAAGGTCGTAATGTCCTCATCGAGAAATCCTTTGGCGCACCCACCATCACTAAAGATGGTGTGACCGTTGCTAAAGAAGTGGAAGTTTCTGATAAGATCGAGAATATGGGCGCACAGATGGTTCGCGAAGTTGCTTCCAAGACCTCTGATGTTGCTGGCGACGGTACCACCACTGCCACCGTACTGGCCCAGGCCATCTACCGTGAAGGCGTAAAACTTG
>CAYWMZ010000116.1:0-6923 GCA_964459485.1 uncultured Desulfocapsa sp.
GTCTACCTCTATGATATTGATGATCTCAATAATGTGGTGGAGTTGAATAAGGCAGAACGTGATAAAGAGGCCGTGAAGGCCAGCCGCATCGTGGATGAAGAGTCTCTGAAATTCAAGGACTGGCTGGCTGGACTCGCCGTGATTCCCACCCTTGCCGCCCTGCGGGCTAAGGGGAATGGGATTGTCAAAGAGGAGCTTAAGCGAACTCTGCCCCGTCTTGACAGCCTGACGCCCAAAGAACGAAAATCCATTGAAAAAATGGCGGGGGCCATAGTCTCCAAACTCCTCCATGATCCCATGCTCTTTTTAAAGAGTGAGAGTTGTAGGGAGCAGTCGGAGATGAAGGTGGATATGTTTCGCTCGGTCTTTGATCTTAAGGACAGTCAGGAATGACAGATGGGGAGCGTAAGGAGCTGCTGGACGATGAGTGGCTTATTGTGCGTCACTCGGGAGAAATTCCGGAAATCACCTACCACGCATCTCTCTACTATCTGAGCCGGGATGATGATGGGCCCCGGCTGCATCTTCAGGAAACGGAGTTGTCCCGCCTCAAGGATGCTGCTATACAGCGTTATCAAGAGATAGTCCTGCGGGATATCAATCTGGAAAATTTTCATAAAAGTATCTATCGCGGTCTTCGCCGAACCCTCTATAACTGGCAGCGCCTTAAGGAGTTTGCCAAGAGACAGGCGCTTGACTATGGGGAGTTTGATGCAGTGGTCGCTGCTGAACTGCTCGATTTTTTGAGGCTTGGGGTGGAAGCAGCGGGAAGAGATGTGCCTGAGAAATTTATCAACTGTCGGGAACAGCAGCTGTTGGAATTTGTCTCCGAATTGGGGATAAATAGGGAGCGGTTGCCCCTGGAAATCGGTCGTTTTTGTCTGTGTCACTTCGAAAATACTCAAGGAGAATAAGGATGCCCTATGTCAATATCCGTGTAGCCGGAAAACTCAGTAAGGATCAAAAGAGTAATATCTGTAAGGGGGTGACTGACGTTATAGCCAAAGAGGCGGGTAAACCGCCGGAGGCAATCCTGATCTTTATCGATGAGGTTGAGCATGAAAATATCGCCAAGGGTGGCAAGCTGCTGACACCGCCAAAATAAGAATGACCCCGAAAAAACATCTGGAGAAACGGCTGGTAGAGTTACGCACTTTACTCACAGAACATAACCACCTCTATTACGTTCTGGATGATCCGCAGATATCAGATGGGGAGTATGATCGTCTCTTTCAGGAACTTCTGAAGATTGAAGAGGAGTATCCCGAGCTGCAAACAGCTGATTCTCCTAGCCAGCGGGTGGGGGGGGCGGTTCTTGAAGGTTTCTCCCAGGTGAAACATCGTCTGCCCATGCTCAGTCTTGAGAATGGCTTTGACGATCAGGATCTCCACGCATTTGAAGAGCGTCTTCTACGCTTTTTACTCACCACAGAGCGGCCTGATTACATGGCCGAACCCAAGCTTGACGGACTTGCCGTGGAGCTGGTCTATGAAGATGGGCTTTTTGTTCAGGGTAGCACCCGAGGTGATGGAAAGGTGGGGGAAGATATCAGCGCCCAGTTGCGTACTGTGGCCACCATCCCCCTCCGTCTTTTAAAGTGCGATCTGCCCCGTCTTGAAGTGCGTGGCGAGGTTTTTATGGATCGGGGCAGTTTCGAGTATCTAAACCGGCAGCGGGCTGCCATGGATGAAGCCCTCTTTGCCAATCCCAGAAATGCTGCTGCGGGTTCCCTGCGGCAGCTCGATCCTAAGATTACGGCTCAGCGGCACCTGAAGTTTTTTGTCTATGCAGTGGCAGAGCCTGCGGCCACCCCTTGCAGCACTCAGGAAGAGATGTTTACCTTTCTGGCGGATCTAGGATTTCCGGTGAACCCCGAGATAGCTTTGTGCCGTAATATGGCAGCGGTGGTCGAAAGATTTCAGTACCTCTCACGGGTACGTCACGATCTCAGCTATGAAATAGATGGGATGGTGGTGAAGGTTAATGATTTTCGTCTTCAGGAACGGTTGGGTGCCAAGGCACGGGCCCCACGCTGGGCTATCGCTTGTAAATTCCCGGCGGTTCAGGCCACAACCAGAATTGTAGATGTTGAGTTTCAGGTTGGTAGAACTGGTGCAATTACTCCCGTTGCCATACTCGATCCTGTGGACGTTGGAGGGGTAATGGTGAGCCGGGCCACTCTTCACAACGCCGATGAGATTTTGCGTAAAGATCTCCATATTGGTGATACGGTTCTGGTGCGGCGGGCCGGGGATGTAATCCCAGAGATAGTAAAGGCAGTAGTGGAAAAAAGGCAGCAGACGGCGAAACCCATAGGTTTTCCAAGGAAGTGTCCTGTCTGTTACCATCCCTTGCAGAAACTTGAAGGTGAGGTCGTGAGCCGCTGTAACAACGGCCATTGTCCTGCCCAGCGGCTGCGCTCTCTTGTCCATTTCTGTTCCAAGGCGGGGCTTGATATTGAGGGGGTTGGGAAGAAGAGTGTGGAACAGCTCTTTAACCTTGGGCTTGTAAGTGATCTCCCTGATATCTTTTCCTTAAAGGAGAGTGACCTGGTGGGCCTGGAAGGATGGGGCAAGAAATCGGCCGAAAATGCCTTGCGTGGCATCGCTTTGGCAAAAAATCCTCCCCTGTCCCGTTTTCTGGCTGCCTTGGGAATCCGTTATGTGGGTGAGGTGACGGCCACTCTCCTGGAATCTAATT
The DNA here is from genome assembly GCA_964459485.1 of uncultured Desulfocapsa sp. GTDB lineage: Bacteria > Desulfobacterota > Desulfobulbia > Desulfobulbales > Desulfocapsaceae > Desulfocapsa. The sequence goes on from CAYWMZ010000116.1 coordinate 2,702, forward strand.
TCCACAGCCTCAAGAGATTGCTCACAGTGAGTTATGATGAACTTCTGGAAGTGGAAGGCCTGGGAGATCAGGCGGCAGGATCCATTGTGGACTATTTCTCTGACCCGGGGGTGCAGCAAATGATGCAGGACTTCCATGATGCTGGTCTTGTTCCTCAGATTCTTACAGAGAGCTCGGAGGATCTACCCCTCAGCGGAGAGGTTCTGTTATTCACAGGAAGCCTCAAAAAAATCTCCAGGACTGAGGCCAAAAAACTGGTAAAGGATAATGGCGGACAGATTGCCAGCGGCATAACCAAAAAACTGACCTTCCTGGTGGTGGGTGAAAAGCCGGGGTCAAAGCTCAAAAAGGCACGGGAAATGGGAAAACGTATCCTTACTGAAGATGAATTTTTAGAGTTATTGTCCCAGGTCTGATCTGTTATCCAAGCCTGTTCTTTCTCTCCCTGTCTTCTCCTACTCACCCAGCAGAGAGTCTATCTCATCCATCTCTTTCTTCAGACATCCAGGGCAATAGCTGTGACTGAATTCCACGTTGCTGTGTTCGCTTATATACAGTTCCACCTGCTTCCAGTAGCCTTTGTCGTCACGCACCATTTTGCACTTAGAGCAGATGGGTAGAATACCTTGTAGGGTCTTCACCTCCTGGAGCATCTTTTTGAGATGTCTGTTCTTGTTCGTGAGCGCCCGGCGCAGGTCACTTATGGTGAGATGGGTTCGTATTCGAGCCAGCACCTCTTCCTGCTGAAAGGGTTTGATGATATAATCAACTCCTCCTGCCGAAAAGGCACTGAGCTTGTCTCTGGTTTCGGCGAGCGCCGTCATGAAAATTATGGGGATGGCTTCAAAACGATCTTCCGCCATGATTCTTCTACAGCATTCAAATCCGTCCATACCCGGCATCATCACATCCATGAGGATGATATCCGGCTGCTGGCGTTCAATCTGCTCTAGGGCCCGCTTGCCGTTGTCTGCAATAAAAACCTTCATGTCATGGGCCTGGAGGGAGGCAAAGAGGACCCGGAGATTGTTGGGTTGATCATCTACGATGAGGATGTTGCGATCTTTGAGGTGTACCATTTACTTCCTTTCCTGTGAAGTGATGAAGTCCTTGAGGGTCTCCTCCAAGGCGTCAAATTGGAAGTTATTGCTCATGGGTCTGATTTGCTGGATAAAGGTTTGGTATTGTGTCCCCTGCGTTGCAATTTTGTCCATCTCTATATTGATGTTTGCCAGATCGCCGATAAGGACATACTCCAGTAGGGCTTTGATTGTTGCGTTGTCGGGTAAGACCATCATGTGTCCTGTGTCAGGCCTGTTCTGCTCCCGGAACAGGAGCTCAATGTCTAACAGCTGTGAAAGCTTCTGGAGCAGTTCTTCTTTGATAACCGGTTTTGCAATATAGGCATCAAATCCTGCTTTTTTGCAAGATTCCTCCATATTGCCGTGTATATCGGCCAGGGCGCTTACTGCAATGATGGGTGTTTTACGAAACTCCCGATTGTTCCGCAGCAGGCGTGTTGCCTCGTAGCCGTTCATATGTAACATCATCAGATCCATAAGGATGGCATCCGGCTGAAAACGGAGACAGGTGGAAAGCACTTCATTGCCATCCGTGGCCTCTTCAACTTGAAACCCGGCCCCGATCAGGATTTCACGCCATACAATGCGGTTAATACTGTCATCGTCAACGATGAGTACTTTTTTCACAGTATTGATCTGGCCATTGACCTTGTATCCGACACTGACATTTTGGGCAGTGGGTTTTGGGGTGTCGGACTGAGTTATGGGAAACTGGAGGTGCACGGTGAAGCAGCAGCCCGGGCCCCCTGTTTTTTTATTCCCTGGATTGAAGGGGCTTTGAATGGAGATACTTCCCTGCATCATCTTTACAAGTTTGCGGGAGATGGAGAGCCCAAGCCCGGATCCTTTGGCATAAAGAAGACGGTCTCCGGTCTGCTGGAAAGGCGTAAAGATCTTTTCCTGGTTTTCTGCAAGGATTCCGGGGCCACTATCCTCGACCGAAATGCAGACAGTGCAGGTCTTGGCAAGGGCGTCACTACTCTCCACAAATGCCCTGAGTACCACCGTGCCACTGGGGGTGAATTTTACACTATTGGCCAGGAGGTTGAGGAGTATCTGGCGCAGCCGCAGTTTGTCTCCTCTGACCATCTGCGGCAGGTTGGGGTCGGTTACAAAAGAGAAGTCGAGTCCCTTCTCATCGCTACGGATACGGATTATTTCGGCCACCTGTTGCAGGAGATCAAGGAGACTGTATTCGCTCTCTACTAGTTCTAGCTGATGGGCCTCGATCTTGGAAAAATCGAGGATGTCGGTAATGATCTGAAGCAAATGTTCTGCACTTTCATGGATCACCCGTATTCCTTCCTGCTGGTCATGATCCAGCCGCTGGTCCTGTTGGAAGATCTGAGTATAGCCCATGATACCATTTAAGGGGGTGCGTAACTCATGGCTCATATTGGCGATGAAAACAGATTTGGAGTGGTTGGCAGATTCTGCTTCTTCTTTGGCACGTTGTAATTCGGCAGCAACTGCCTGATCGGTAGGATGGCTGTCGAGGCGGAGGATAAGCCTTCTGGCTACCAGATAACTGGAGATCCCTATAATCCAGAGGATAAGCAGAAACAGGGCTTGCCCGAAAAACAGACTGCTCTGTAGTTTTTCAACATTTTTGGGGTGTGTGAGGTGCGGTGTCTCTTGGTGGACCCCTGGAGCCTGGTTGAACTCACGGAGGGTGGTGCTGTTCCAGAATCCTAGGCCAAGAACCAGGCAGGTCCAGAAAAAAACCAGGAAAAGTCCATGGCTCCTTAAGGCCTGTTGCAGGTGCTTGTTACGAGAGGACGATTCTGTGCTGGCCATAGTATAGGGCTGGGTTGATTGGTTCGAGTTTGTGTACGGGGCAAAGCGATGAAGACCTGGTCTCTTGCACAGAATATCACCTGGAGGCGTGAATACCAAGGCAGGATTTCATGGATTTGCACGAATTTCCTTGTGACGAAGGGGGAATTGTGGGAAAACTATGTGAGAGTAAAAGGAATTTATTAAATCAGCTGAGGAGAGGCCATGAAACGTATTGAACTCGTCAAGAGTATTGTAACACCAGTAGATTTCTCAGATAATTCTAAGATGATAGCTGAGTCGGCGGCCTTCTTTGCCGAGAGGTTTAAGGCCAAGCTGATCTTGCTGTTTGTAGTGCAGAAGTTTGAGGATTATTCAGGATTTTTTGTGCCCCAGATGAGTATTCCAGATTTCGAGCAGGATCTGTACAGCCAGGCAGAGGAGAAGATGGATGCCTTCTGTGAGGAAGTCGCTGTATTCGCAAAAGAAATAGGGGTGGCTGAGGTGCATGGGAAGATTCTGGTGGGGGACGTGGCAGAGCAGATTGTCGATTTTTCCAATGAGAAGGCTGGGGCCCTTATAGCCATGGGTACCCATGGCTATAAGGGCTTGGAAAAGATCATGTTTGGCAGCGTAGCGGACAAGGTGGTAAAGTCTGCCAGTTGTCCGGTGCTCACCATCAATCCCTACACCTGTTGTAACAAGTAGGGTTGCTCTGTTTATTGGGGTAGAGACTCCCTGAGCACTGCGACTATTCCATGGTGAATGGTGCCTGCTGGTTTGCTGGAGTCCGCCTTGCGAAGCAGCAGGTCCAGTGAGATGTTGGCCAGGAACTGGAGATCAAGTACCTGGCAGCCGTAACGATGGGCGGGAAAGAAATATTCCACCTGTTCGTTCCAGTCCCGGGCAAGAATCCCGGCATCCGGTAGCAGGGCCACAGGATCAACGATATTGAGATGATCCAGTGTCACAATGGCTGCAAGTTTTGCTATGATGTCTTTGCGGAGTGTATCAGTCTCTTTCTGGAAGTTTCTGATACTCTCCAGGGCATCTGTCTCTCTCATATACATCTGGCCCGGGAGCTTGAGCCGTAGCAGGGGAACACTATTTCTTCCTGCCCGGGTCTCGTAGGAGTCTATAAGAAGTTCGGCCGCCTCTTCTTGAGCAGTCATCCACAGCCAGAATTCCTCCGGCAGGGTGCCGGCGCCATAAAGGGTTTTCCAGGCCTGGAGCCTTCGTTTCACGGTTCCCGGTCGTGGCTGGCTGATGTTTGCCGTGGGGCGCCTCAGGTCCGCTAAGGGATTGTCTTCTTCAGGTTCTTCGCTGCTGTCGGCCCGGACTTCTCGAAACAGGGGTGTGTCACT
>CAYWMZ010000117.1:0-6892 GCA_964459485.1 uncultured Desulfocapsa sp.
TTTGAGGTGATATATACGGGCATCCGCCGGACTGCAGCGGAGATTGCAGCCACCGCCATCCAGGAGGATGTGGATGTAGTGGGCCTCTCTTCCCTGTCCGGTGCCCATCTGCGCCTCTTCCCAGAGGTGGTAAAGGAGCTTAAGTCCCGTGGCGGTGGAGACATTCCGGTGCTCGGTGGTGGAGTTATCCCCGATGAAGACATTGAGCTGCTTCTAAAAGAGGGCTTGAACGATATCTTTACTCCCGGTACCCCTGCCCAGACTATTATCCAATCATTTAGTTTAGCCAGTGAGCAGCACCGCAATCATGACGACCAGGATTGAGCGCCTGCTTGCAGGGCTCAACCAGCATGATCCTCGTGCCATCGGCCGTGCCATCTCCCTGGTTGAAAACAACGGGGACGGTGCAGCAGAACTACTCTCTTCCCTGAACCTGGATCGAATTGGAGCCAGCATGGTTCTTGGCATTACCGGGCCTCCCGGTGCCGGAAAATCTACCACCAGTTCCAGCATTATCTCGCACCTGCGCCAGCAGGGCAAGCGGGTGGGTATTATTGCCGTTGATCCCTCCTCCCCCATCAGTGGCGGGGCTATTTTAGGAGACCGGATTCGTATGATGGATCACGCGCTCGACCCGGATGTAATAGTACGCTCCATGGCAACCAGGGGCCGTCTCGGCGGGCTCTGCGCCTCGGCAGGTGCCACTGTACGGATTATGGCAGCCGCTGGCTGTGACTACATCCTCATTGAAACCGTGGGTGTTGGGCAATCGGAGATGGATATCGTGCGTCTGGCGGACATCACCCTGATGGTGCTGGCCCCCGGTTTTGGTGACGATATTCAGGCCATGAAAGCGGGACTGCTTGAGGTGGCCGATTTTCTGGTTGTGAACAAGTCGGACATCCCCGGTGCCGACGGATTGTGCATGGATATGGAACAGATCTTTGCTGCAAAAGAAGAGGAGAGCGGTATCAAACGTGTCTTGCAGACTGTGGCCACGTCCAATATGGGTATCGCCGCCCTCCTTGAAAGCCTTGCCGAATTTTCAGATTTTATCAGTGCCAACGGCACAAAGAGCAAGCGCCGCCATGGGGCACAGGACGCGGAGACCCTGGACTGGATACTGGAACTGCTGCGCCCGCATCTAATGGATACCATTTCAAAACAACAGGACAAGAATGACCCACGGCTACGGGCTCAAAAACTGATGGAAGGCCTCAGCCTTAACCAATAACAGAGATACTAAAACACCGTGAGCACACAGAACAGATACAACGACTGGCAGGAAAACGAACTTGCGACAAGCCTGAATCGCTTCCCGGAACGCAAGGAAGAGTTCAAACTCCATGGTGACGCAGAGGTTCCACGCCTGGCAGTCCCCGAGGCCATAGACGAAGACTACCTTGAAAATCTCGGTTTTCCAGGCCAGTACCCCTACACTCGAGGGGTGCAACCCACCATGTACCGGGGCAGATTCTGGACCATGCGTCAATATGCCGGATTCTCCACCGCCAGCGAATCCAATAAACGCTACCGCTACCTTCTGGAACAGGGAACCACCGGGCTCTCGGTGGCCTTTGATCTGCCCACCCAGATCGGCTACGATTCCGATGACGCCATGTCCCTTGGAGAAGTTGGCAAGGTTGGTGTTGCCATAGACACTCTGGCCGATATGGAGGCCCTCTTTGCCGAGATCCCTCTGGACAAGATCTCCACCTCCATGACTATCAACTCACCTGCTATCGTACTGTTAGCCATGTATATTGTGGTGGCTGAAAAGCAGGGTGTAGCTGCCGCCAAACTGCGGGGCACCATCCAGAATGATGTCTTAAAAGAGTACGTTGCCCGTGGCACCTATATCTTTCCGCCCAAACCATCCCTTGGCCTTATCACCGACATCTTTCAGTGGTGCAGCAGCAATATGCCCCTCTTTAACACCATCTCCATTTCCGGCTACCATATCAGAGAGGCAGGCTCCACCGCCGCCCAGGAAGTGGCCTTCACCCTGGCCAATGGAATCACCTATGTGGAAACAGCCCTTGCTGCCGGTCTTGAGATAGATACATTTGCCTCACGGCTGGCCTTCTTCTTCAATGCCTCGTCAAATCTGCTGGAGGAGGTGGCCAAGTTTCGTGCCGCCCGCAGACTCTGGGCCCGGATCATGAAAAATCGTTTTGAGGCAAAGAAACCCGCCTCCATGATGATGCGTTTCCATGCCCAGACCGCTGGCAGCAGCCTTGCCGCCAAGCAGATCGACAATAATATTGTACGGGTCACTATCCAGGCCTTAGCCGCCGTCCTGGGTGGTACCCAGAGTCTGCACACCAATTCCCGGGATGAGGCTTTGTCCCTACCCACTGAAGATTCGGTGCGCACCGCCCTGCGCACCCAGCAGATCATTGCCCACGAGTCTGGCGTGGGCGATACGGTTGACCCTTTTGCCGGATCGTACTACATGGAGCAACTCACCGATTCCATAGAACTTGCCGCAGAAGAACTCATCGGTAAGATTGAAGATGGCGGCGGGGTGGTTGCCTGTATCGAAGACGGCTTTATTAAACGCCAGATCGAAGAAGCTGCCTACGACTACCAGAAAGAGATCGAATCCGGTGAACGGGTTATCGTTGGCGTCAACTCCTTCCAGATTGATGAGGAGGAGAAACCGGAGCTGCTGCGGGTTGATCCGGCGGTGGAGACAGCCCAGGTGGCATCCCTTAAGAATGTGCGAGAGAGACGTAATAAACAACAGGTGCAGGAGAGACTTACTACCTTGCAGGTGGCCGCTGAGGCTGGTGAAAATCTTATGGAACCCATTATTGGAGCCGTTCGGGCCTATGCTAGTCTTGGAGAGATCTGTACCGTGCTGCGCAATATTTTTGGTGAGTATAGGGATTAATTCCCAAGTGAGCAAAGATCCGGCTATGAGGTAAAAATAGCTTGGAGCCGATGCGGAATAACGGATACATATAATGCTAAAAAAAATTGACCATTTAGGGATTGCGGTACGCTCCATTGCTGAGGCCAGAATATTTTATGAAGATATTTTGGGGCTCCTCTGTGAACGGGAGGAAGAGGTGGCGTCCCAGAAGGTGCGCACTGCCTTTTTTGTGCTGGGTGAGACCCATATTGAGCTCCTGGAACCCACCGCAGAGGATAGTCCCATTGCCATATTTCTGGCAAAACGGGGCGAAGGTCTGCACCATGTGGCATATCGGAGCAGTGATGTGGAAAAACAGTTGCAACATGCCAAAGAGCACGGCTGCCGCCTCATCCACGAAACGCCGTTTACCGGAGCCGGCAACAAACAGGTGGCCTTTCTCCACCCTGCGTCCAGCCATGGACTGCTGACCGAATTTTGCAGTGAGGAGATCAAATAAGTGAACCCCCTTGATAATCTGTTAAAACTCCGGGCCGAGGCCCGGCTTGGCGGTGGTCAGGATCGTATAGATGCCCTCCATGCCAAGGGCAGGATGACGGCAAGAGAACGCATAGACCTCCTTCTGGACCCAGGCTCCTTTGAAGAGTTTGATATGTTCAAGACCCACCGCTGCCACGATTTTGGTATGGAGAAGAAGATCTTTCCGGGTGATGGTGTGGTCACCGGGTACGGAACCGTGGATGGACGACTGATCTATGTTTATGCCCAGGACCCCACGGTGCTTGGCGGCTCTCTGTCGCAGACCTTTGCTGAGAAGATTTGCAAGGTCATGGATCTGGCAGTGAAGAATGGAGCCCCCATCGTTGGCCTCAATGATTCTGGAGGTGCCCGCATTCAGGAGGGGATTGAGAGCCTTGCCGGATATTCTGATATATTCCTGCGCAATGTCATGGCCTCGGGTGTTATCCCCCAGGTTTCCGCAGTCTTTGGCCCCTGTGCCGGAGGTGCTGTCTACTCTCCGGCCCTCACCGACTTTGTGGCCATGGTCAAAAACAACTCTTATATGTTCCTCACTGGCCCTAAAGTTGTAAAATCGGTGACCCATGAAGACGTAACAGTTGAGGAACTGGGTGGTGCCGATATGCACTCATCCCGTTCCGGTGTCTCCGATTATGCCGCAGAATCCGGGATGGATTGTGTTGACTATGTAAAACGCCTCCTCTCCTATCTGCCCCAGAATAACGTGGAGACGCCCCCCAGCCTTGCCACCCAGGATCCATCGGAACGACGCTCCGAAGAACTCAACAGTATCATTCCGGAGAGTTCCAGCACCCCCTATGATATGAAAGCTGTCATCCTGTCCAGTGTGGATGACGGCGATTTCTTTGAGATTAAAAAAGATTTTGCACCCAATCTTATTATCGGTTTTGCCAGGTATAGCGGCAGAACCGTAGGCCTTGTTGCCAATCAGCCCTCACACCTCTCCGGGGTGCTGGATATTGATTCTTCGGTGAAAGGTGCCCGTTTTGTGCGTTTTTGTGACTGCTTTAATATCCCGGTGGTGACCTTTGTTGATGTACCGGGCTTCCTGCCGGGCACGACCCAGGAGTATGGCGGAGCCATCCGCAACGGTGCCAAGATCCTCTACGCCTATGCCGAGGCCACGATCCCCAAAATCACGGTAATCACCCGCAAGGCCTATGGTGGTGCCTACTGCGTCATGTCTTCCAAACACCTGCGGGGTGATATCAACTACGCCTGGCCCTGTGCAGAAATTGCGGTGATGGGTGCCAAGGGGGCAGTTGAAGTCCTCTACGGCAGAGAATCAAAAAAACAGGAAGATCCCAAGGCCTATCTTGCAGAAAAAGAGGCCGAGTATCAGGATGCCGTTGCCAACCCCTATGTTGCGGCGCAACGGGGCTATGTGGATGATATCATAGAGCCAGCTCGGACTCGTTTCCGAATTATCAAGGCTCTGGGGATGCTCCAGAATAAACGGGACACCAACCCCATGAAGAAACATGGCAATATTCCGCTGTAAGGAGCCTGCAATAGATATGATATTCTCAAATATTGGCCTCCACAACCTGAACCAACATGGACTTAACGCCCTGCAGTTCTCCCTTATGGGCATGGGGCTGGTCTTTGGTGGCCTGCTCATTATCGCACTCTATATCACTCTCCTGCCCAAACTGTTACAACTTGCCACACCTAAGGTGAAACCAATAATGGCAGATGAGAAGGCAGAAGACAAAACCCAGGAAGAAGAGATCCTGCTGGCCATTGCCACGGCCCTCCATCTCCACAACAACTTCCCAGACAGCGGCGAACGTATCACCTGGAAGAGCCATGGCGATATGGAATCCCCCTGGCTGGTCTCCGGACGGATGCACGGCCTGAACAGCAGAAAAATGACCACAACCTGGAATCGTTAATGAAAGAATATAAACTCACTATAAATAACAACAGCTACACCGTTGTCTTAAAGGATGTCAGTGACAAGGCTGTGGTGGCCGAAGTAAACGGCAAACTCCACACGGTGCAGATTGATGGTATGGCAAACCTTGCCACTCAAAAAAAAGCACTGCCGGATCATGCGGTATCTGTACCAGCGGCTCCCCCGGCTGCGCTTCAAAAGGCTTCGCCCAACACGGCCTCTGGTGCTGGGGCAATTAACACCCCGATCCCGGGTCAGATTATCAGCATCAGCGTGAGTGTTGGCGAACAGGTGTGCAGTGGTCAGAAACTCCTCGTCCTTGAGGCCATGAAACTTGAGAACAGTATCACCGCCTCCATGGATGGCACTGTGAGCGAAGTCCTTGTTGCCGAAGGCGATGTGGTCAATCAGGGGCAACCCCTGATTGTCCTGACATAGGAGACACCGTGGATCTGCTAAGCTTTTACCAAAACTCCGGTTTTGCCCATCTGGAATGGATCAACCTTATTATGATTGCCGTGGGGGGGGTGTTTATCTACCTCGCAGTGACCAAAGACTACGAGCCATTGCTGCTGGTTCCCATCGGATTTGGCATTATTGTCGGTAATATTCCACCCATTGAGGGCATGTCACTCTCAGTCTACGCCGAAGGCTCTGTCTTCTCCTACCTCTACCTTGGGGTGATGAAGGGCATCTATCCGCCCCTGATATTTCTTGGTATCGGGGCCATGACCGATTTCTCAACCATGCTCTCCAATCCGAAGCTGATTCTGTTAGGTGCTGCCGCCCAGATCGGGGTTTTTCTCACCTTTATCGGTGCCCTGTACTTAGGCTTCACGCCGGAGCAGTCTGGTGCAATTGGTATAATTGGTGGAGCAGACGGGCCAACCGCCATCTTCCTCTCCTCCATGCTGGCCCCGGAACTCCTCGGCCCCATTGCCATTGCCGCCTACTCGTACATGGCACTGGTTCCTGTTATCCAGCCGCCCATTATGTATCTCTTCACCACCAAAAAAGAACGCTGTATCCACATGAAGGCACCACGTCAGGTCTCCAGGAAAGAAAAGATCATCTTCCCCATTGCGGCCTTTCTCATCTGCGCCCTCATCGCTCCAGGTTCCATGACCCTGCTGGGGATGCTGTTTTTTGGCAACCTCTTGAAAGAGTCCATGGTCACTGAACGCCTGGCCAATACGGCCCGCAATTCCCTTATCGATATCGTCACCATTCTCCTTGGCTTTTCTGTGGGGGCCTCAACCCAGGCCCAGACCTTTCTCACCGCCCAATCCATCCTGATCTTTGTACTCGGTGCCCTATCTTTTGTTATCGCCACCATGGGCGGAGTGCTCTTTGCCAAGTTTATGAACCTGTTTTTGAAAGAGAAAATCAATCCGCTTTTAGGAGCCGCCGGGGTATCCGCTGTGCCCGATTCTGCACGGGTCGTCCACGCAATCGGCCTCAGGGAAGATCCCACAAACTTTCTTCTGATGCATGCCATGGCCCCCAATGTGGCTGGAGTTATCGGATCTGCCATCGCAGCCGGAGTTCTCTGGTCAACTCTTGGGAGTTTTTAACAG
>CAYWMZ010000118.1:0-6877 GCA_964459485.1 uncultured Desulfocapsa sp.
GGGTATCTGTAGCTGTGAAAAGGGATTTTCTCCCACAGACTACCTCCATAAGGTAGCCGAGGCCGAGATAAACTTTCAGCCCGAAACTCGTAAAAAGAAACAGGCCCCAGCCTTCAGCGAATCGGATATCGAGCATCCTGTACTCTTTGAAGCCCTTAGGGATTGGCGTACCGCAAAGGCCAGTGAGCTTGATGTGGCACGCTTTCTCATAATGCATCAGCGGGTCCTGATTCAGATTACGGTACGGCTCCCTGAAAGCTTAACTGAGCTCTCAAAAATTTCAGGTGTGGGCAAGAAGACCCTGGAGAATTACGGCAAAGATATTGTGGAAGTTGTGTCTGCCTACAGAAAGAAAGAAGGGATTGAGACGGTAACTCTTCCCACCCCAAGAGATCTTCCCTTCAAAACAGAACAATCAGATAGCGCATCTTCCCAAAAGGGCAACTCCAAAGAGATCAGCCTTGAGTTGTTTCGTGCGGGGCAGAGCGTAACGGAGATTGCTGCCGCAAGAGGTTTTGCCCAGACAACCATAGAGAGTCATCTCAGTACCTTTGTGGAGACGGGAGAAATTCCTGTGGAGAAGTTTGTTGCTGAGGATAAGCAGGAGAAGATCAAACAGGCTATCGCGACTGCCGAAGAGCCTGGTCTTAAGGCCATCAAGCTACAGTTAGGGGATGAGTATTCTTACACAGAGATAAAGATGATGGTGGCCCATGAACGTTATTGTGTGGCTGAAAAAGGGGACTAACTTTTACAGAAATCTTCCATCCTGAAGGGTGTGGGTCATGTCCATCTGTGCGGCAAGATCCCGGTTATGGGTCACCATAATGGAGGCCAGTTGCAGTTCTTTACAGAGAGACCTGATAAGATCAAAGACAATATTGCCTGACCTGGTATCGAGGTTTCCTGTGGGTTCATCGGCCAGGAGAAGGGAGGGTTTCATAATAAGGGCACGGGCCAGGGCGGTGCGCTGTTGCTCCCCTCCTGAAAGTTCAGCCACTCTGTGGCTGCATCTGTGTTCAAGCTCCACTTGCTGCAATAGTATGCGTGCTGCATCCTCCATTTCAGCTTTAGTCTTTCCGGCAATTAGTCCCGGCATCATGACATTTTCCAAGGCAGAAAATTCCGCAAGGAGATGGTGAAACTGGAAGATAAATCCAACAGAGCGGTTACGGAATGCGGAGAGATCATTATCGCTCATTTCCGTGAGCTCTTCTCCCCTAAAGAGAATCTGGCCGCTGTCCGGGCTGTCCAGGGTTCCCAAAATCTGGAGCAGGGTAGTCTTTCCCGAGCCGGATGCGCCTACAATGGCCATCATTTCTCCGGGTTCTATGCTGAAATCCAGCCCACTCAAAACCTCTATCTTTTCGGTACCACTATGGAAACTTTTACAGATGTTTGTGGCTGAGAGAAGTGCTTTATGGCTGTCCATTATGAGAGCACCTCGGCTGGTTTTACTCTGGATGCCTTCCATGAGGGATAGATGGTGGCAGAGAGGGTGATCACCAGTGCCGAAATAGCAATGATGGTCACATCCATGGGCAGTACCTTGATGGGCAGCGTGTTCATGGGGTACACATTTGAGGGCAGCTCTATAAATTTATAGCGCGATAGGAGCTCGCACAGGCCAAGCCCTCCGGCAATTCCAAGAAAGGTTCCCGAAACGCCTATCACCAGGCCTTGATAGAAAAAGATCTTCATAATGGCCCTTGAGGTTGTTCCCATGGATTTCAGGATGGCAATATCTTTCTCCTTCTCCATAACCACCATGATCAGGGCCGAGATAATATTTAGCGCAGCCACCAGAATGATCAGGGCGACACAAATAAACATCCCGATCTTTTCAAGCTTGAATGCGGCAAAGAGGTTCCGGTTCATGGACATCCAGTCCTTGGCCACAAAGGATCTACCAAGAAGCTGAACAATCTGTTTTCCGACTTGGTCGGCCCGATCAAGGAACTTTTCTTTAACGGTGACCTCGATTCCATGGACGATATCGCCACTCTCCAAAAAATTCTGAACATCGGGGATATACATATAGGCAATGGTGGAATCGTACTCATACATACCCGATTCGAATATACCACTGATACGGCAGGTCTTAATCTTGGGGATAACTCCCATGGGGGTCAGTGGCCCGGATGGTGAGATCAGGCGCACCTTATCACCCACCGAAACACGAAGATCATTGGCCATGGCAATACCTAATATGATATTGGGCAGCCTGGCCTTTTTGTCCTGGATAAGATCGTCAATACTTCCCTCCACCATCTGTTCCGGCAGGGCTATAACCCCTCGAGCTGTTGCAGGGTCAATACCTCGCAACACCACGCCTGTTCCGCCATTATGGCTGCTAAGCAGGGTTTGGGTATAGAGGTAGGGGGTGGCCCCGGTGACTGCATCTACGGTGACGATACGATCCCGCACCAGGGTGTAATTGGGAATGGTGCCGCCCAGACGTTGTACGATGATATGGGAGTTGACACCGAGAATCTGGTCGCGCAGACCATTGGTAAATCCGGAATAGACGGCCAATACCACGATGAGTGCCATAACACCCATGGTAATACCGGCCACAGAGATTAGTGAAATCAGAGAAATAAATTTCTGTTTATGTTGCGCTCGCAGATAGCGGAGGCTGATAAACCACTCAAACACTTTTTTTCTTCTTGCTCTTTTTCTTTTTGGCCTGCTTTTGGACTTCCGGTTTGAGGTGTGGGAAGAGAATTACGTCACGGATGGAGGGGGCATCGGTGAGCAGCATTACCAGGCGGTCGATGCCGATTCCTTCACCTGCGGCAGATGGCATACCGTATTCGAGGGCGCGCACAAAATCCTCATCCAGCACGGAATGGATCTCGTCATCGTTTCCTTTTTCGGCGATCTGTTTTTCAAAACGCTGGCGCTGATCCACTGGATCGTTCAGTTCACTAAAGGCATTGGCTAACTCCCGGCCGGTAACAAAGAGTTCGAATCTGTCTGTGACATCCGGGTTCTCTTCATTCCTTCTGGCCAGGGGAGAAACCTCTGTCGGGTAGGAGGTGACAAAGGTGGGATCGATGAGTTTTTCTTCCACCAGCAGCTCAAAGAGTTCAGTCTTTGCCTTTCCTGGCCCTGCCTGTTCTTCCAGTTTGATACCATGCTCTTTGGCAAGTTCCATAACCCGAGTATCATCGGCAAGGTCAGCGGCATCAAGGCCCGCAACCTGGATTAGAGCCTCATCCATGGTTATCCGTTTCCAGGGTGGGGCCAGATTGACCTTGGTGCCCTGGTATTCGATCTCCATGGTATTGTTAACCTCATCGCAGAGCCAGGAGATCATCTCTTCGGTAAGATCCATAAGATCTTCGTAAGTGGCGTAGGCCTGATAAAACTCCAGCATGGTGAATTCGGGATTATGGCGGGTGGAGAGCCCTTCATTTCTGAAGTTGCGGTTGATCTCAAAGACCCGTTCAAAGCCACCCACCAGAAGTCGTTTCAGATAGAGTTCCGGGGCAATCCGCAGGTACAGCTCCATATCCAGAGCGTTGTGGTGAGTCTTAAAGGGTTTTGCCGCAGCCCCTCCGGGAACGGGATGCATCATGGGGGTTTCCACCTCCATAAAACCGCGGTTGGTAAGAAATTCCCTCATCAGACGCACGATCTCCACCCGTTTGCGAAAGGTTTCACGACTTTCGGGGGTGACGATCAGATCCACATAGCGTTGTCGATACCTGGTCTCCACATCGGTAAGTCCATGGAACTTCTCGGGCAAGGGCCGCAGGGATTTAGAGATCATGACCAGTTTGTCGGCCATAATCGAGATTTCACCAGTCTTGGTCTTAAAAAGCCTACCCTCAATGCCAACAATATCACCAATATCCCACTTCTTAAAGGTGGCAAAGATCTTATCACCCAGGGTATCTTTTTTGATATAGATCTGGATCTTACCGGATTTATCAACGAGATTAAAAAAGGCGGCCTTGCCAAACTTACGCATGGACATAATACGTCCAGCAACGGAATAACTGTAGTTGGTCTCATCCTGGGCCTCAGTGGCAAGATGTTCACCCTTGGGCAGCAGTTCCTGGATCTGGTTGGCCGGTTTAAAACTATTGCTGTAGAGATTGACGCCAAGGTCGGCCAGGGCATCTGCTTTTTCACGACGTTGCTTCAGGACTTGGGTATTTTCTTTGCTCATAATGTTCTATCTACTTGGCCGGTGGGATCGGCCCTTGGAATATATAAAGGGGAGAGATTTATTGTACTCACTCGTTTACTGAGAAACGCCTGTTCTGTCAATGCTTTTAAGGGATCGCTGTCAATCAGTGATGCACTGCGCTGCCGGGGTGGAAGATTTTTCTAAAAGGACCACCGTTTCAATATGGTGGGTCTGGGGAAACATATCGATGGGCTGCAATTTTGTTATGTGAAAACCGTGATGGAGCAGATCCTTCAGATCCCGGCACAGACTGAGGGGATCGCAGGAGACATAGATCAGACGCTTGCTACATAATTCGGCAAGGAATCGGGCAAGTCCCGGGATTCCCTGCCGTGGCGGATCGAGAACAATGCAGTCGTAGTGTTTGCCTGACCGGGCAAGTTCGCTGCAGGCATCATGGATCGCCTGTTTTTTAAAGCTGCTGTTTGTATGCTTAGCCTCACTGCTGTTTTTTCTGGCACTGCGAATAGCAGAACCCTGACCCTCTATGCCAAAAACAGATCCCGCTCTTTCGGCTAGAGGAATTGAAAAATTCCCCATGCCACAGAAGAGATCAAGGACATCATCTTCTGTGGTTACCGAACAGAACTCAAGGACAGTTTGCACCAGTGTCCTGTTTTGGGCCACGTTTACCTGGCAGAATCCCCCGGTTTCCAGGGAGAGTTTGAGCTTTTTACTAGTGTGCGGAGCAAAGGGGGGCAGTTCAAAAGAGATGGTTTCCTTCCCGGTCACGGCAAAACCCTGGCCGCTGAAAAAGATATTTCCCATGCCGGGAATGGTTGCCGCAAGCTCCTTGGCATATTTGATGTCTGTGGGGCGTGGTTTCCGGGTGAGGTGAATGAGGAGATGGCAGTGGCTGCTTTTCGGATCAAAGAGAATCTCTATGGCCTCGGTGTGACGAAGGAGTTTTAGAAAGACTGGCTTGAGGTGAAGCTCCCGGAGGCATTCGTTAATCTGCGGTTGGGCCACCATACACGATTCAATCGCCACACAGGAATGACTCCGGCGTTTATGAAAACCCAGCACCTGCCTGTCGTCCACCTGGAGCCGGATGCGCTGTCGATAAAAAAATTCTTCTGGTGAGGGCAAGGGAGGTGTGATTTTATCCGCTAACTGCTGGACAACAGCGTTGTCGCTCTTCCCAAAGAGATCTGCGAGTATGGCCTGTTTCTCATGGAGCTGATGGCGGTAGCTCATATGCTGCATATTGCAGCCACCGCACTGTTTGTAGTGGGGGCAGGGGGCAGTTCTACGTTCCGGAAAAGCCTTGAGGATGGATGTTGCTACGGCCCTGCTATCGTTTTCCACACTGTGTTTGATCTTGGCCGTAACTGTTTCTCCAGAGATGACACCCTCGATACGGGTTACCTGGCCGAGTTCATTGCAACTGATACCAAGACCGTTTTGGTCAAGTTTCTCTATATGATAGGTTTGGGGCATGGGAGATCAGACTTGTGGTGGAGGATTAGCGTATTTGGCATGGGAACAACATCATGACTACAACCATCTTTTACACTATTCTTCAAGTATCTTTTGAGATTTCTGGTCAGGTACTCTTTTGTCCAATTAAAAAAGGGGAACATGCAAACAGTGCATGCTCCCCTGTAATCTGCCAAGTATTCGTTTTATACAGTGGCCTCATTAAGCCAGAAATCGTGGAGATTGCAAAAACTGGTTGCAAAGATTTTACCTTTATACCCGGCCGGCAGTTCATAGCTAGATTTTGCCTCCGCATCTGTTCCCGTAAACACCTTTGCCCCAATGAACGTCCCATCGGCAAGAACCAGGGTATGCCGCACGATAAAGTGTTTCTCAGACATACTATGTTTGGTAAACAGCGTAACCTTACTCCCTTCCACTGTGATGGATGGGAGATGACTCCCAACTTTTTTGGCAAACCTGCCAGGATTTGCAGCGGTATACACAACATTGGTATAAGGCGCACTACTTGCGTTGGCAAAATTAACCGAACCCAGTGCCATGGCTGAAGCTGCTACAAGTCCACCTTTGATAAATGTTCTTCTGTCTGTCATGGGAGATCTCCTTTATTGATAAGTGGTAACGATTCCTGTTCTCTGATTGTATTCTTTCTGTGGTAGTTGTCAAGGAAAGAGTGTTTTTAATGTTAGGTTAGTAGCTTTTTGAAGATGTTGGTCGCATGACCCACTTCTGGCGTGTATCTTTTTGAAATAAAATAATAATATGTGTATCGTTTGTGCTTCTTTATGGGGTCTTTATTAGAGGGTTTGCTCCTGGATGGGCTGTGTTTTGATCTAAAAGCCAGTCCATCAAAGAGAACTATGGAAGATCGAATTCTCTAAAGCTTGCCATTTGATTGAAAGCCTAGATAAGCCAAAGGGCATTTCAAATGCGCAGAGATTGTTTATGAAGAATTATTTTTTTAAAAACACAAATAGTTTGGACGGTGCTCACTATATGAGCACCCAACCATGTTAACGTGGTGGAAGTGAACGATATTTCAAAAAAATTCTGAATAGAAATTGACGCCGGCACCATGTTCCAGCTTTATCATAAAAAAGACGTACTTAATAATACAGCTGACTGGATGGACATAAAATCTCCGATTTTGCCAGCTTTTGAGATTACCTTGTTTTACAAAATTTGATGTGCGTCTTCAGACAAGTTCGATTTGGTTCTTCCTTTTTCACTTGTGCC
>CAYWMZ010000119.1:0-6866 GCA_964459485.1 uncultured Desulfocapsa sp.
GATACCCTCTACCTCTGTGAGCACCCTCTGAGCGAAGGCTTTTCCATTGCCAGCCCTGCTGTCCATTTTCTCTCCGAGAGTGAACTCTTTGGAGAGATGCGCATCGGCAATCGCAAACGAAGCAAAGAACAGACGGGTGAGGCCATCCGCTTTTCTGAACTTCACGATAATGATGTTGTGGTTCACCGGGATCATGGTCTTGGCCGCTATCTTGGCATGGCCACACTCACCATGCAGGGAGTGGTCAACGACTATATGCTCCTTGAATACCGGGATGGTGACAAACTCTACCTCCCCGTTGACCGCCTCAACCTGATCAGCCACTACGAGGGACTCTCAGATAAGGCCCCCCGTATTGACAAGCTGGGCACCGGCTCCTGGCGTGCCGCCAAGGCCAAGGTCAAGGAAGAGGTGTGGAAAGTTGCCGAAGAGCTGCTGGAGATCTATGCCAGACGTGAGCTCCGTGAAGGCAAACGTTTTTCAGCACCCGGTGAGCTCTATCAGGAGCTGGAAGAATCCTTTCCCTTCGATGAAACCGTGGGACAGCACAAGGCCATTAACGATGTATTGGACGACCTCACTTCAGACAAACCCATGGATCGGCTGGTCTGTGGGGATGTTGGCTATGGCAAAACAGAAGTTGCAGTACGGGCTGCCTTTAAGGTCGTGGAAGATGGTATGCAGGTAGCCATCCTGGTTCCCACTACAGTCCTTGCCGAGCAGCATGCCAAAACATTCACAGAGCGTATGGAAGGATTTCCGGTGACCGTTGCCTGTATCAACCGGTTTCGCAGCCCGGCACAACAGAAACAGATTATCAGAGAGCTTGGCGAGGGCAGCATTGATATTATAATAGGCACCCACCGCCTGCTCTCCAAGGATATCAAGTATCGAGATCTGGGCCTGCTCATTATCGATGAAGAACACCGCTTCGGAGTGAGCCATAAAGAGAAGATCAAAAAGATCAAATCCGAGGTGGACATCCTCACCCTCACGGCCACGCCCATTCCACGAACCTTACAGATGTCCCTGCTCTCCATCCGGGATCTCTCTGTCATCTCAAGCCCGCCAGAACATCGCAGACCGGTAAAAACTTTTGTAGCCCGCTACGACGACCTGGTAATCAAAGAAGCAGTACTGAAAGAAATACGCCGAGGCGGCCAGGTCTTTTTTGTCCACAACCGGGTTAAATCCATTTACAAAATGGCTTCATCCGTGCAAGAGCTGGTACCCGAGGCCCGCATTGCCGTGGCCCACGGCCAGATGAGCGGCAAGGAACTGGAAGAGATCATGGTACGCTTTGTGAACCGGGAGATCGATGTGCTGATGGCCACCACCATTATCGAATCCGGGCTCGATATTCCTTCTGCCAATACCATGATTATCAACCGGGCTGATAGACTGGGCCTGGCCGAGATCTATCAGTTACGGGGCCGGGTGGGCAGATCTTCCGCCCAGGCCTTTGCCTATCTGCTGGTACCATCCCTAGACAGCCTCAGTAAAGATTCCAAGGATCGTCTGCGGGCCCTGATGGAATGCAACGAGCTGGGCGGCGGCTTTAAGCTTGCCATGAGCGATCTTCAGATCCGGGGCGGCGGTAACCTTCTTGGAGTCTCCCAATCGGGACAGATTGCGGCCATCGGTTACGATCTCTATCTGGATCTATTGCAAAAAACCGTGGCGGATATGAAGGCCAGGGGCGCCACTGGTGCAACTGAGCTCTTGCCTGTAGAGACGGTTGAAGCGGAGATCAACCTCCAGATATCAGCCTACATCCCGGAGAGCTACATACCGGACATTAGTCAGCGTTATGTGGCCTACCGCCGTATTTCAAGCCTCTCTACCTCCAGTCCCCAACTCTACGATGATCTATTAGAGGAACTAGCCGACCGCTACGGGAAACTTCCCCAGGAGACCAAAAATCTCTTTAAGATCGTAGCACTGAAAAAAGAACTGGCCCCTTTGGGTATCAGTAAGCTTGAGAAAGGCAAAGATTCTCTGGTCTTCTCTTTTGTGGAACAGACGCCCCTTGATCCTGCAAAACTCCTCGAATACCTGAAACCCGGCAGCAAAAAGAGAAAAGCTGCACCCAAACGGCTCACTCCTGATGGAAGGCTAATTATTCCCACCCGTATTGACTCCGACAAGAGATTGTTTACTGTCTTGCAGCAGATTATAGCTGAACTGGCAGGCCTTCGAGCCTGATCTTCAAACAGGATACCATATGACACAGGCCCAGATACGACCAGACTTCTCATGGTCAGACATCGACACCGTCCTCCTCGATATGGACGGTACCCTTCTTGATAAATACTTCGACGACCACTTCTGGGAGGAGTATGTGCCGAAGATCTTTGCCAAAGAGAACGACCTCTCCCTCACCGATGCCAGAAAAGAGCTGCTGCGACGCTATCAGAGTGTTGAAAACACCCTGCAATGGACGGATCTCGACTACTGGTCAGAACAACTGGGGCTGGACATTCCTGAGTTAAAGTGCAAGGTGGATCACCTGATCCAGGTTCATCCCTATGTGATCGATTTTCTGAGTCACTGTAAGGCTATCCACAAAGAGATCTATCTTGTCACCAATGCACACTCCAAGACCCTGGACATAAAACTGCGTAAAACGTCCCTCGGCCCCTGGTTTGACCGCATAGTCTGCGCTGAAGAGATCGGCTACGCCAAGGAACAGCCCCAGTTCTGGGAAGGCCTGGCCAACCATCTTCACTTCGACAAAAAAAGGACACTGTTGGGCGACGATACCGCCAAGGTTCTCCGTTCTGCCAGTGATTTTGGAATGGGCTTTCTGGTCTTCGTGGCCCGGCCTAGTTCCCGCATCCAGGTACGTTTTTCTCCAGAATTTCCATCCATCACCTATTTTGACGAACTCATTTTCTGAGAATATATATTATTTATTTTTTGGTTTTTCTCTTTTATTTTGACACCACTGTGTGATAGATTTCATATTAATGAACGATTTTCTAATGCGTATTCATCCAACATTTTTGGAATCAACCTAACAGGAGTAGTATCATGTCCCTCTCTTCATACCAGGCAGGCGAACTCTTCCAATGGCTCACCGATAAAGAAGACATTCTGGTTCTCGACGTTAGAAACCACCAGGATTTCACCCGTTTTCAGGTGGAAGCCCCCTACTCATTCGATATGATAAACGTCTCCTACTACGACTTTATGGAAATTGAAGACGAGTGTGTGGCCAAAATTCCCAAAGGCCGCGCCATTCGTATCGTGTGTGCCAAAGAAGGCTCCGCTAAGTATGTTGGTGAGATCCTCGTCAAACACGGCTTTGACGATGTACGTTACCTCACCGGCGGAATCAAGACCTGGGGCAATCTCCTGGTTCCAAAGACTGTACATACAGGCGATGACTACACTCTCTACCAGTTTATTCGGCCGGGAAAAGCCTCCTGTAGTTACGGGATCAGCTGCGGCAAGGAGATGATGATCTTTGATCCCAGCCGGAATATCGAATTCTATATGGACTTTGCCAAGGGCCTGGGCTGCACAATTACCAAAACCTTTGAGACCCACCTCCAGGCCGATTATATCTCTGGATCCCGTCAGCTTGCAGAAAAGACTGGTGCTATATTTTACGGAGGAGCAGATTTTGATGGAACCAAGGCGGGTCATACACCCCTTAAAGACAACGAAATCCAACGCTTTAATACTGGTGGCCCCGAAATCAAGGTGCTCTTCACTCCCGGACATACTCCCGGTTCCATAACATATATTGTGGACGGGAGCCACATGATGTCTGGAGACACGGTTCTAATCCAGTCCATAGGACGTCCGGATCTGGGAGGAAAGGTGGATGACTGGGCAGTACTGCTCTTTAACACCATCAGACAGGTTGCGAAACTAGACGACTCGCTACTGGTTCTCCCCGCCCACTTTATGAACTGGGATGAGGCCGATGAAGATCTGATCTTCTGCCTCACCTTCGCTCAGGTGAAAGACCGTAACAGTGAAGTCTTTTCCATGACCGAAGAAAAAGACTTCGTTCAATATATTAAAGACAATATGCGCCAGCAGCCCCCGGAATACGCTCTGATTCGTCTAGCCAATGCTAATGCTGAACAGTACGATATCGACAAGCAGGAAGAGTTGGATCTTGGTAAAAACGAGTGTGCCGCCACGGCCTACGCCGAACAACAGGCCAAGAAAGAGAAGGGCTAAGCCTCAGTTTTTCCGCTCCTTACTGGCACCCTTATCGGGAAGCAATTCCTGAGTTGCGATGTATATCAATCTGGTGTCGGTAAGTGGCATCCAGCTCAGCACCATACTCCTTGGTTCCTTGGTGACGAGCTGGACAACTTCCTGCTCATTGGAGGAGCCCTGGTCTTTCTGGGCCTCTATCTCATCAACCGGAGACAAACCTTCCCCTCATCAGCTCAGTTTACCTCTCCCTCCTGACCCTCTACAGCAACAGTTTTTCGACTCCCAATCTCCTTGTTGGAGGCCAGCAGAATGGCAAGCCATCGTGTATGCGGATTCCCTTCCAGAGCTATGCGTACGGCCATGGTAAGTGGAACTGACAACAACATCCCAACCGGACCCAGTACCCAGCCCCAAAAGGCCAATGACATAAATACAACCAGTACCGAAAGCCCAACCCCCTTGCCCATTACCCGAGGTTCTATGATGGAACCGATACCGATGTTTACCGCAAGGTAGAAGGAGGCAGTGAGCAGAGATGCACTAGGCCCCATCTGTACCAGAGCCAAGAGCACTGCCGGAATCGCTGCTAGTATGGAACCAATATTTGGAATAAAATTGAGAAGAAAAGCAAGTACTCCCCAAAGAATTGCATAGTCCAGCCCCTGCAACCGAAGAAACAGGGTAACAATGACGCCAGTGAGTAGACTGGTGACTGTCTTTATGGCAAGATAACGATTTACCCCTGAGGCGATTTCTCCATATTTCAAAAGGGCAAGGGACTGTTCTCCCTGAATGGCTCGCATTTTTGCCGGAAAACCTGCTGCTTCTGAGAGGATAAAAAAGAAAGTTAGAAAAATCACGAAGGTATTGGTAAGCATACCCCCCAAACCATTGAGGGTATTAGCAGCCATCTTCAGGAGTTTTCCGGGGTTAAAGGTCTCTGTGAGCAGGGTCTTATCGAAACTGATGCCCCGCCCATCGAGCCACTGCCACCAGCCGGAAGTCTGTTCAAGCAGACTCTGTTGATAGAGAGGAACATTTTTTGAAAAATCGGCAACTGAAGTCCCGATCAGGGTGACCAGAAATGCCCACAAAGCAATGACAACGGCAATAAGGAGCAGCATGGCCAGTATGGCAGGTACTCCTTTTTTCTGCATCCAGAACAGGGGACGGGCACAGGTTATTGCCAAAAAAATGGCCAGCAGAAAAGGAACCACCAGTGAAGAAGCAGCCTTCATCCCGGCTACGACAACCACAAAGGCCGCCATATTAATCAAAGGACTGTTACGAACAGAATAGCTATCCATGATAAAAAACAGTAGTCAAATGAGTTAAAATAGCGTATTTTTCACGCTGGATTTCTTATATACAGTTCACAGCTAACGGCCGGCATCATTGGGTGTTGTGGCCTACGTTGCAACTCTTCTTTAAGCCTTTATACATTATCGACAAACCATGTACAAAACATTTCTACTCACCCTCGCCATAATCAGTCTCCTCCTGTCTGGATGTCTCAGCAAGCCCGGATACCAGGGGATCAGTTTTCCAAAGAGCAGTAACTGCAAAATAACATTTCAAGAAAGCAGTGTCGGACCTGAATGTACCGCCTTCGCCCACCTCCTCATAGGTACCAAAAAGAATAGCAATGGTGAAGATATAAGCTTGGCCGTGCGCCAGGAAGCCGAAGAAAAAGGAGCCAACCTGATCCTGGTCGGATTCGCCAGAGAACTCCCGGATGCAGAACTCAAAGAAAATCGCTTTGACTACTACGGCCCCGACTACGCATACAACTTCAACCGCACCTGGCTTGGCTGGATATTTGGTTTTGACGAGTGGGACGATGGGGGCAAGCTGGTGGGCCTGGGAACCAACAACCTTGGAAACAAGGAAGCTCCCTTTGCGAAAAGTCTCCTGGTTCAGGCTGTTTTTCTCCGCTGTGAGCCGAATCCCTGACATAACTAACAGGAAAAGGAGGACACTTGTGGAAAAGATCAGGCAAGTTCAGGCTGGGTCTGCATCCACTGTAGCAACTCATCAAACGCTGCCTCCAGGTCTTTTAGGCGCTCACCAAACCGGTTCACCTCTCCGTCACGGGCCAGATACTCCAGTTCCTGGGCTAGGTTTGATATCCTCCAAGCAAAGACGGTGGCACTGGCACCCTTCATACCATGGCAGATCTCACGCAGTTTTTCA
This sequence comes from uncultured Desulfocapsa sp., assembly GCA_964459485.1. Lineage (GTDB taxonomy): Bacteria > Desulfobacterota > Desulfobulbia > Desulfobulbales > Desulfocapsaceae > Desulfocapsa. The sequence goes on from CAYWMZ010000119.1 coordinate 6,373, forward strand.
GTATCTCCTTTGGCAACAGCTGCCTTCAGACCGGTGATCCACTTAGGGCCGCTCTTTTGATGCAGATGGGCCAGCAACTCCCGTACGATAATAATATTGCCATTACAGTTCATGGTGAGGCGTTTAAAATCAAGAACGATATCCGGCCTCTCATCACTGCCAATAATCTCCAAACCCATATGCAAGCATCCCCAATAATGTCACGACCGTATTAAATGAATCAAGCGTAACGAACCGGCAAACCCTAACACACTACCTGCGGAATACAAGGAAAAGTTTAACCAGTCTCATGGCTGCTACCACACAGCTCGCAGCCCCTTCTGTTTCCGAAATTGATCGACCCTGCGCTCCAGATCAATACGCCATTCCGCATGAATCCTGGCAGCTGAAGGGGGGATAAGTTCCGGGAGACCGTAGACCAGCCTGTCTGAGGCACGGCTGGCTTCTATCACCGCCTCAATGGAGCGTGCCCCAAACTTATAGCGACTGAGCAG